>CALKVR010000911.1 GCA_938004815.1 uncultured Polyangiaceae bacterium
AGCAGCTCATCTTTCTCGACTGGTACGGCCAGCCGACCATGCCGCCAGAAGCGGTGAAGCCGTTTCGGCTCGCGATGCTGCTCTTCTCTTGGCTGAGCGTGCTCACGGGCGCCGTCCTCTACTACGTCGTTCGATACGGCATCGAGCGCCGCGAACGCTGGGCCTATCGTTGCTACCTCTGGCTCGGCATCGCGTGGCCGGCGGGCGCGATCGTCATCTCGTTCGTCACCACCGCGTACTGGTACCTCTTGTCGGCCGGGTTCATGACGCTGATGTTCACGCCGCCGGTGTTCCTGCTTCGCAGGTTCATGAAGCCCGAATGAGCGGCCTCGCGCGGATGTTCTGCTTCGTGGCACTGCTCGTGGTGGTCGCGCGGCCGCGGAGAGTGGGGGCCGACACGCTGCCGGTCGTGATCATGCTCGTCGACGACGTCGAGGCCCAACCCCAGCTCCTCGATGCGTTGCGTATACAGCTCGCTGGGCGGGCTGACGTCCGCTCCTACGCCGACACGGCGGATCCCGCCCTCGTGAAGAAGAGCGAGAGCGCGAGCGCGCTGCTCGCGTCGAGCGGTGCACGCCTCGTGTTGTGGATGGAGCCGCCAGACGCCGCGTCGGGCCGGACGGCGACGCTGCTGCACCTGGTCGGCGATCGCGAGGGTCGCGTGCTCGTGCTCGTTCACCCGGTCGAGGCGAGCGAGCCTGCGACGACGAACCGCGCCCTCGCCCTCAAAGTGGCAGAGGTCTTCGACGCGCTCGAGACTGACCGGGAGGCGGCGATCGCGCGCGCGATCCAGCGCCCGTCGTCGGCGCTGCCGAAGGCACCGCCGAGCGACCCGTCCCATGCGAGGGCGCCGGTGGCGCGTTTCGTCGCCGACATCGGCGGTTGGGGCGCCACCGGGTCGGGTACGGCGGGGGTCCAGGGCGCGGTCGCCTTCGGGGTCGGCGCTCGGCTCCACGCGGTCGCGTTCGTCGGCGAGCTCGTGGCCACGGGCCGCGTCGCGACGTCGTTGGAGCACGCCGACCGGAGCGGGCGGGTCGAGGCCGACGAGGGGGCGTTCGGCGCCGCCATCCGCCTCGCCGGGGCCTGGTCGATCGTGGCGCTCGGCGCGGAGGCCGGCGCCGGCGGTCGCGTCGTTCGCGCTACGGGCGAGACGCCGAGCGGGGCCAAGGGAGACGGCGAGACGATCGTGCCGTACCTCTCTCTCGCACCTCAGGCCACGTTTGCCCTCACCAGCTTCATGGGCCTCCGGGCATCGGTGGGGGTGGAGGTCGCGCTGCGCCGGCATCGCTTTGCCGTGAACGACGCGCCCGTTCTGGACCTGGGTACGGCGCGGGGTGTCGCGGCAGGGTCTTTCGTCTTCGCGGCCCCTTGAGCGCGTGCGGCGAGAAAGTCGCAACCGCACGCTACCCACGCGCGACTATTCCAGCGTGCTCGCGATCGTCGCACCACCCCGCCGGGTAACCGACGCGCCGGACCTCGAAGCTTGTCGTCGCGGGGATCGGGCTGCGCTGGAACGCGTCCTCCTGTCGGAGGCTGCGTCGGTCGAGGGGCTTCTCATGCGGATGGTCGGCTCGAGGCGAGACGTCGAGGACCTCCTCCAAGACGTCTTCATCGCCGCGATCGAGGCCTTCCCGCGGTTTCGGGGTCAGTCGTCTGTCCGCACCTGGCTCGCACGCATAGCGGTAAAGACGGCGGTCGATCACTTTCGGACGCCGCTCCGCCGTCAGCGAGCGAACCTCAAGTTGGTCGCGAGCGATGGCGATCAGGTCGAGCCATCGCCGGACCAGGCGCTCGAACAGCGCTGCGTCATCGACCGGCTCCACCACCATCTCTCGCGCTTGTCACCCAAGACGCGGGCGGCTCTCTTGCTCCACGTCGTGGACGGCCGACCGATGGCCGAGGTCGCGGCGTTGATGGATGCGACGGTGGCGGCGACGAAGACGCGCGTATTTCTCGGGCGTCGATCGCTTCTGCAATGGATCCAGCGGGACAAGGCGCTCCTCGAGCTGATCGAGGCGTCCCCGGTGGGTGAGAGCATGCGCGAAGGTGGGGGGGCGCGATGAGCCAGCTCGCTTGTGCGCGCGCGATGCGCCTCGCGGAACGGGCCCGCGTCGATCTCGATGAGGCGGAGCGACTCGTCCTCGAGAGGCACGTCGAGCGCTGTTCGGCTTGCGCCGAACGAGTCGTGCTGCTCGGGGCGGTCGTCGATCGGCTACGCGCGTCCGACGGTCCCGACGCGGCGATGCACGCCCGCGCCCTCGGCCGTGCGTTTGCCGTCGCCAGTCGTCGAGACCCGGGCACGATGGGGGCCGAGCCCTCGCGGCTCGGGGCGTGGCGGCCGGCTGCCTGGATGGCCGGCCTCACGGCGGTGGCGGCCGCCGCGGCGGCGCTCCTCGTTTGGGGTAGCGCTCCTCCGCCTGGGCCGACCGGTTCGGTGCCTGCACCGCCCGCGCCGTCCGTTTCGTCGCCCGCCGTCGCCGAGCCCCCCGTCGTCGACGGCGCGTTCGCCCTCGAAGAAGGCGACTGGCTCGATCTGCCGGGCGTGACGATCGTCGCTCTCGAGCGCAGCGAGGCCGTGGTCGTCGCGAACGCCACCAGCGTGCGCATCGACGGCGGTGCGCTGCGGTTCGAGGTCGAGCCGGGCCGGGCCATCCCGTTCGTCGTCGTGTCCGGCGGCGTTCGGATCGACGTGCTGGGCACGATCTTCGAGGTCGAGGGGGCCGTCGTGCGCGTCGAGCGCGGTCGGGTTCGCGTATCGGCCCCGGGCCGAGCGTCCCTCGAGCTGGGCGCGGGTGAGGAGTGCTCGGCCGACGCGGCCCCGGTGAGCGCGGAGATCGAGCCGGCGCCCGACGCCTCGGCGGCGGCGCCGCCGATCGATGCGCGCGCGCTGTTTGCCCGGGCGCGCCGCCACCTCGCGTCGGGCGAGGTGAGCGAAGCGCGCGCGCTCGTCACCCGCGCGCTCGGCACGCGCTTGCCTCCTGCGCTCGACGCCGAGGGGCGCACCTTGCTCGCCGAATGCGCCCTCGTCGCCGGCGATCAAAAAGAGGCAGCGCGGCGCTACGCCGAGGTCGCGCGGACGCACGGCTCACTGCCGGCGGGTGAGAACGCCCTCTTCGCCGCCGCCCGAGCCGCACACGGGAGCGGCCAGACGGCCGAGGCCCGCCGCCTCCTCGAGCAATACCTTGCCCGTTATCCGAGCGGCCAGTTCGTCGAAGAGGCGAAGCGACGGCTCGGACAGCTCACCACCTCGAAGCCAGGAGGAACCCGATGACATCGGCACGCCATTCGTTCGGCTCGCTTCTCGCCTTGCTCTCTCTCTCCGCCGTGATCGGCGGTGCGTGCTCCGAGGATCAGAACTTGGTGAGGGATGACGGCACCGGTGCGGGCAGCGCTTCGACCAGCAGCGGGAGCGGCGCCGGCGGAGGGGGCGTCGGCTGCATCGAGAACCTCGCGTCGATCTCGCTGACGCCTGGCGGCTCGATGCTCACCCTCGACGGCTCTTCGAGCCCGCCAACGGTCACCTTCGAGGCGACCGGCAACCTGGCCGACGGTCAGACGATCCCGATCGCGGCCAGCAAGCTCATCTGGGCGGCGACCCGCGATGACGACACGCCTCCGGGCACGATCGCGGCCGGCGTCTACACGCCGTTCCCGAGCGCGGGCGGTGTCGTGACGGTGACCGCGAGCGATGGCTGCGTCACCGGCTCGGCGACCGTCGATATGTTCCTGCAGGTCGAGATCGGGCAGCCCGACGACCCGGGCGATTGGACCGGCCCTGTCGATACGACAGGCAGCGTTCCCACGATCGTCTACCCCAGTCACGAGACGGTGTTTCCGCGGAACATCTACCGGACGCTGTTTCAATGGCGAAGCCAGGGCTACACCGAGTTCCGTCTGCTCTACGAGGGCCCGCAGTCGTCGGTCACCGTCTACACCGACGGCACGCACGGGCTCTGCGCTGCGGCAAACCCTGCCGCTGGCTGCTGGGAGGTCGACGAGCTCGCTTGGAGCTTCATCGCGGGGTCGAACGCCGGCGAGAGCGCGACCTGGACGGTGCAGGCGCTCGATCCGTCGACGGACCCTCCGACGATTCGTGAGGGCGCGCCGATCGACATCGCCTTCTCCAAGCAGGACGTGGAGGGCGCGATCTTCTACTGGTCGACGACGTCTGCGGGGATTCGTCGCGGCCGGATCTCGCAGCAAACGCCCGAGGACTACGTGGTGGGCAAGCCCGTCGGTACGACGTACGGCAGCGAGGAGATCGGTTGTGTCGCCTGCCACGTCGTCTCGCGCAACGGGACGTACCTGGCCGCGCCGACCGCCGCGACGACCAAGGGGCTCTGGGTGTGGACCGTCACACAAGACGCGCCCCCCGCGCCCCTCGTCATCGGGGTCGAGGACACCGGGGGTCACGGGTTTGCGACCATCTCGCCAGACGACCAGCACGTCGTGGCGGCGTGGAAGGGCGCGATGTGGATGGTCGCGCTCCAGACGGGTGCGTACGAGGCAGCGCTGAACCTCGGGATGCTCGAGGGCACGCACCCCGACTGGTCGCCCGCGAACGACGAGCTCGTCTTCGCGACGGCCGAGGGCGACGCGCCCGGCGACGCGTCGCTCGCGCGCATCCCGTACACGAACGGCCAATGGGGCTCGCCCCAGATATTCCTGGCTCCGCCCATGGGGAAGACGAACCTCTTTCCGATGTTCTCACCCACTGCCGAGTGGATCGCCTTTTCTCAAGGCAAGGGTGGGCACGGCGACCGCGAGGCGCAGCTGCACGTCATCGGGTCGGCCGCGTCGTCGTCGATCGAGCTCACCAACGCGAATCGCGTCACGTCGAACCAGATGACCGACGGCCAGTATCAGAACAGCCAGCCGACCTGGGCGCCGCCGGGCGACTACCATTGGATCGCGTTCAACACGAAGCGCGAGTACGGCGTCGTTCAAGAGGACGGGACGCAGCAGATCTGGGTGGCGGCCGTCGACACGAGCAAGGTCGCGCTCGGACAAGACCCGAGCTTCCCGGCGTTCCGCGTGCCGTTTCAGGGGCTCGAAGAAAACAACCATCGCGCGTAT
>CALKVR010000912.1 GCA_938004815.1 uncultured Polyangiaceae bacterium
GGAGGTGCCCAGTACGTCGCCAACTTGAGCCGCGCTCTGCGCGCCGTCGGAGCTCGCGTGGTTCTCGTCGGGACTGCCGCGACCGACCTGGACCTGTACGAGGAGCTCGGTACGGAAGCCGACGAGCGTCGGTTGGGTCGTGCCCTACCGCGCCCGATTCGCGCGGTTCGACGTGGCATCTTCGAGGCCGCCCACGTCGACCTGGAGCTCCTTTCGTTGTTGGCGAGCGCGCGCGTCGATGTCGCCTACCCGTTCTTCGCGGGCCGACTCGGCCGCTTGGCGCCGTTTCGTCACGCGGCTTGGATCGCCGATCTCCAGCACAAGCACATGCCGGAGCTGTTCTCGCGCGACGAGCTCGGTCGACGCGATCGACTCTTCGCGCGGGTGGCGCGAATGGCGCCCGGGATCGTTCTCTCGAGCCGCTCCGCCGAGCGTGACTTGACGCGCCACTTCCCGTCCAGCCTAGGGCGCACGCACGTGCTCCGGTTCCGTTCTCCCGCGCCCGAGGCGGCCTTCGCCGAGGATCCGGAAACGGTGCGTATCCGGTATCGGCTTCCCGACCGTTTCTTCCTCGTGTCGAATCAGTTCTGGAAACACAAGAATCACGAGGTGGTGTTTGCCGCGCTCGAGCGGTTGAGCTCGACGGGCTCGGTGCCCACCGTCGCATGCACGGGTCTCGTCGCCGACTACCGCGACCCGACGGTGCGAGAGCGTATCGACCGACGCTTAGAGAACGCCGGACTCAGTCGGTTCGTTCGGCTTCTGGGTCAAATCCCGCGAGCAGACCAACTCGCCCTCATGCGGCGTTGCGATGCGGTCATTCAACCCTCGCTGTTCGAGGGGTGGAGCACCGTGATCGAAGACGCACGCGGGCTGGGGACGCCAGTCATCGCATCGAACATCGAGGTGCACCGAGAGCAGACGACCGACCTCGCAGCCGCGTCTCTCTTCGAGCCCGATTCGCCTGACGCGCTCGCTCGCCAACTTCGAACTCATCCGGGCTTCGACGCCGATCGTCTACGCCGACGATCCGATACGTCCACGACGCTGGCGCACTTCGGCAGAGACTTCGCGTCGATCGTACACGCCCTCCCGGCGCCTCGACTCAGCCGCTCGCGAGCGCTCTCCGTCGAAACACCAGCGCCGGTGGTCTCGCGAGCGACCGAGCGGAAGTGATCCCATGGCGAGCGGCGATGGCCGCCGTGCGAAATGCCACCTTGGGAATGACCGGAGCGGCTCGATTCAGGACGTCGTTCATCCACGTGAAGGCGTCCGAACGGAACCCGTGAACGCTTCGGCCCGTTTGAAGGGCACCGCCTGCATAGGGACCAAGAAAGACCTGATCGAGCTCGAATCCGACCTGCTCCAGCGCAGCGACGAAGTGTGATGCTGGGTATGGGAACTCG
Organism: uncultured Polyangiaceae bacterium; assembly: GCA_938004815.1. GTDB lineage: Bacteria > Myxococcota_A > Polyangia > Polyangiales > Polyangiaceae > Xiheicaenibacterium. The sequence goes on from CALKVR010000912.1 coordinate 1,407, forward strand.
TACAGAGCGTGAGACTGGCTCCAGGGGTGCTCGGCGAGTCGACGGTAGGTCTCCTCGGGCGTCTCTGCGAACCATTCTCGCAGCATGACCCAACGCCCACGAGTCTCGAGCTTCTGCCGTAGGCAGGCCGCGACGTACTGGACCGGTCGGAAATGGTGAACGCAATTGTGCGTTAGCACGACGTCGTAGCGGAGGTCACGTAGGCCATACCAAGCGTCGAGGTCGTTCCAGACTCTGACCTCACGCATCTCTGGTCTAGATTCGAGGTAGCCCGTGCCGGTATTCCAGAGACCGTTCGGCTCGACCAACTCGACGCGATAGCCACGCTGGGTGAGGGCATGCGTGAGAAAGCCAGGCCCCCCCCCGACTTCGACCAGTCGCGCGTCTTTCGACACACCGAGGCGGTCCAGCACGCGCAGAGTGGCCGCGAGCTCGTCGCTTTCGCTGAAGCGCCGGAACGCTGCCGCGCGGTCTGCGTCGTAGTACGTGTCTCGAAGAAGCGCCTGCACCTGTTCGTCGCTCGACGCACGCGACTGGTACTCGGTCACCACGCGTTCGTAGAGCTCCGGCTCTTCTCGCAACCTCGCGAGCTCCAGACGATCGGCAACGTCTTCCATCGCTCAACCCTCCAACCGTGCGCGCGCTTGGTGCTTCACGATCTGCCAGCCGCGCTCCATGAGGGCCCGCGGCAGTCGGTCGCGTTGATGCGCGAAGGCGAGCCGCAGCGTCTCTCGGTAGTACTTCCAAGGAGCCTGACTGCTCTTGGCGGCCTCATGAACTCGGAAGCGCGCGAGCGTCGCAGGGATTCTTGTGGAGGGTCCGAGCCGGGTCAGTCGAATCCACAAGTCGACGTCCATCAGCAGGTGGTAGCTCGGGTCCACGCTCCCAGCCGCTTCGACCGCCCACCGTCGGTAGAACGAGCCGGGCTGAACGGTGCGACACCGCCCTCTCCGCATCTCTTCCCAGGTCAAGTCTCTCGACGTGGTGCGCCCGATGACGTTGCCCTGCTCGTCGATGCGGTCGACGTCCCCATGGAACAAGACCACGTCGGGACACGCGTCCGCGGCTCGGGCGATTCGTTCGAGCGCGCCGGCGCATAACTCGTCATCGCTGTTGAGCCAGCCCACGAGGTCGGTGGGGAGTCGCGCAAATCCCGCCGCAATCGCGGCCGCCTGACCGCCGTCAGGGCCCGAGTCGAAGGTCAGCCACGGATGAACGTCGGCGAATCGACGAATGATCGAGAGGCTGTCGTCCCTCGATCCACCATCGGCGACGTGACATCGGAGCGCAGGATACCTCTGGTCGACGATGCTTTGGAGAGCCGCCTCGAGGTAACGCGCGCCGTTGTAGTTTGGGACCACGATGCCGATGGATTCCATCCGACCCTCAACGAAAGAGCCCGGTGACCTCCGTCACCGGGCCCTGACGAGACTACAGCGAGCTCAGCCGCCGCGAGCGCAGCGGAACCCGACGTTGCCGCTGCGATTCACCGGCGCGTAGATCTGACGAACGCCCGCGCGCAGGTTGTCGGGGCCCGACGTGTAGCCGCCACCCCGGATGACCTTGAAGGTCGCCTGGGTGGTGTTCGCACAGTTCACGCAGGGCGTAGTGTACGGGGACGCGAAAAAGTCCCAGGTCCACTCCCACGCGTTGCCGGCAAGGTCGTAATGACCCCAACGCCCGCGGCCGTCGGCGAGCTCTCCGGCCTGAGCGATGTCGCTGAGCGCACAGGTACCCCCGTCCGAGTCGAGGTTGCACCAGTACGCGGCACGAGACCAATCGATCGTGGTCGATGTGGCCGGAGAGGACCACGGGTAGACCCTTTGCTCGTCTCCACCCGCCGCGGCCAAGTTCCACTCTGCCTCGGTCGGGAGACGACCACCGTCCCAGACGCAGAACGCGAACGCTTCGAACCACGTCGGGCACGTGATCGGCAAGTCGTCGTTGGCGCTCGATGCGGTGTAGGTCGCGATGTACGGCGAGCAGCCACCGAGGTTGGTCGCGAAGGTCGCGGCGTCCGCCGCGAGCTGGGCGTCCCAGGCGCTGTTCCAGCCGGTCCCCGCGATCAGCGGATGCTCGCCCACGCCCGAAGCCGGCTGCGCGGATGCACGCCACGCGTCGTAGTCCGCGAGGAACTCCTTGAAGCGCCCCACCGTTACCTCGAACTGGTCGAGACGGTAGCTGTACACCGTTGCCGTGCCCGAAGCGTCGGTAAGCCCAACCCCGTCATAGCTACGGATGTAGTCCGCACCGAAAACGGTGGACGCCTCACAGCACGAAGTGTTGCCGCTGGGACCACACGTGTCCGGGAGCGAGGTGCAGGAGGTCGCGGTCGGCCCCGGTGAGCAGACATCGCAGAACCCGCCGCAATCGACGCCGGTCTCGTTGCCATCCTGCACGCCGTTGAAGCACTCCTCGGGCGGACACTCCTCGTTTACGAGGCCGTCACAGTCGTTGTCGAGGGTGTCCGTGCAAAGCTCGGGAGCACCGGGGTAGACACTCGCGTTGTTGTCGGCCGTCGCGCTGCAATCAAACTGAGCGAACGTCCCATCCAGCCGCCAATTGTAGGCGGGCGCCGAGCACGCCTGTTGGGTGGTGTTACGCGGAAAGCCGTCGTTGTCGTTGTCGAGGTACCAAGTGGAGGTCACCCCCTCGTCGGAGGTGCCGTCGCAGTCGTCGTCCAGCCCGTTGCAGGTCTCCGTGGCACCAGGGAAAACGCTCGGGTTGGTGTCGAGGCAGTCGAACACGGTCGGGTTCGCGAGCCAGTTGAAGCCGGGCCGCGAAACGCTCGTCACGCAGTTCGTGCTTCGCGCGAAGCCGTCGCCGTCGTTGTCGACGCACCACGTGGTGGTCGCGCAGCCATCGTCGGCGACCCCGTTGCAGTTCTGGTCGATGTTGTCGCCGCAGATCTCTGCGGCTCCTGGGTTGATCGACGCGATGGTGTCGGCGCAGTCCCCCGGGAGCAGGGACCAGTTCGACGGCGCTGTGCCGTCGCAATACACGTTCGTGGTGGCGCGGCCGTACCCGTCGCGGTCCGAATCGAAGTAGTAGGTGCGGAGCCAGCAGCCACACGGGCCACCGTTGTCGATCTCGATCTCGCCCGGATCGAGGACCCCGTTTTGACAAGTCGCTGGCCAACACACGTCGTTCGACCACCACTGGCCGAAGCGCGTGCCGTTGCGGGAGCCACACACGATCCCGGCGCCGGTGCACTGGGCATTGGTGTCGCAGTCCCCCTCGCCGGAAACGCAGGGGTTCGCGGGGTTGTCGCAATAGTCGCTCTGGCCGTTGACGGCGCCAGGCGTTCCCTTACGCAGCGACGACGTAGCACCGTCGAGTGAGCCGACGGATACACCGTCTTCGGCGCACGCGGCCCCGACGATCACGCCGAAGCCGAGGAAAATTCGCATCAACAGCGTGGATCGCATCGCATCCTCCCCAAAAGATTCCACCGAGATTATCCCGCGCGCAGACTTTTGCAACGCAACCGTTGCCCGAAACATCAGGTCGGTTCACGCATCGACGCAGGTACGTGCCTAGTCGGCGACCGGTTCGGTCGTTTGCCCATCCAGCTCCAGCGCGCCGCCAATCTGCCCGCCCCAACGCAAACGTCCGTCCGGAAAGCGAATGGGTCGGTCGTGGACGATCTCCGCCCCTGCTGATCCGAGCTCGATGCGGCCCTCGTCGAGCCGGGCTCGCACCAACAGCGGCTCGAGCCGCGCCGAGCGAAGTGCTGACGACGACGCGACGACGACCCCGCCGAGCGAGACCTCGGCACGAACCTGAGAGCCAGTACCGACCAGGCGCACACCGTCCCCTGCGGCGAAAGACACGAGCCACCGTGCTTCCCCCGGCGCCAGTTCGTCACTCGCCCACCGTGGAAACACTGTGGTCTGTCTCTTATACACATCTGACGCTGCCGAC
>CALKVR010000913.1 GCA_938004815.1 uncultured Polyangiaceae bacterium
CTCCAGGGCGTCCCGAAAGACGCGTCGCCCGCCTACCAGAAGATGCTCCTCTACGTCGACGGTGAGACGGCCCAGGTGCGGCGCGTTCTCATCCTCGACGCCCAGGGCAACAAGAATCGCTTCGATTTCATCTCCCCCGTCCTGAACAAGCCGGTACAAAAGAGCGAGTTCGAGTTCACACCGCCCAAGGGAACGAAGATCATCAAGCCGTGATCCCGGTCGATCGCGAGGAGCTGCCCCCCGAGCTCGCCGCCTTTGCGCGCCCCGCGCCGGATCTGGGGCGCCGCGTCGTCGGATCGGCGCTGTATGGCCTGTTCGTCGCGCTCGGGCTCGTCCTCAACGTCGTCTTTTTCGTGCTCGAGATCTTCGGTGGCAAGGCCGAGCCCTCGGCGATGGCCGACGCGATGGCGTTCGGCGCCGTCCCCGCGTTCGTCATGCTGCTCGTCTACCTGCCGGTGCCGGCGGTGCTCGATCGCTTCGACCCCGAGCCGTGGTGGAGCCTCACGATGGCGTTCGTCTGGGGCGCCGTCGTGGCGACCGGCGTCGCGGGCTCGATCAACTCGTACGTGAGCGCCACCGTGGCCGCCGAGCAAGGCGAGCAGGCGGCCCGGTTCGTCACCACCGTCCTCTGCGCGCCCGTCACCGAAGAGGTCATGAAGGGGCTGCTCGTGTGGGGCTTGTTCTACTTTCTCAAGCGCGAGTTCGACGGCGTCGTCGATGGCATCGTCTACGCGTTCTTCTGCGCGCTGGGCTTCGCGGCGGTCGAGAACGTGTCCTACTACGCACGCGCGGCGCTCGAGGGCGACGACGTCTTTGCGGCGACGTTCTTTCTGCGAGGGATCGTGGCGCCGTGGGGGCACCCGCTCTACACGGCCATGATCGGCATCGGGGTGGGCGTCGCGCGCGAGAGCACGCGCACCTGGGTCCGCATCGCCGCTCCGGCCGGTGGGCTCGCCGCCGCGATCCTCCTCCACGCGGCGTGGAACTTCGTGCCCAACCTGGGGGGCGACGTGTTCCTCGTCTCGCTCCTCTTCTGGTTCGCGTTCGTGGGGATCTTCTCGGTGATCGTGGTGGGGCTGGTCATGCGCAAGGGGCGGACGATCCGCGAGTATCTCAAGGACGAGGTCGCCTTCGGCAACCTCACCACGGCCGAGGTCCAGCTCATGACGAGCGCGTTCGGTCGCGTCCGCACCTACACGATGCGGCGCGGCTCGCTCTGGCGGCAGTTGATACGCGCGAGCGCGCGCCTCGCGTTGTGCAAGTGGCACACCGCCAGGGCGATCCGCGGAAAAAAGCGCACGTTCTCGATCGAGTACATCGCGCCTCTCCGCGCCGACGTGAAGCGGATCCGCGCCGCGATCTACGCACCCTGATTCATCACGGCGCCCGCCCCCCGAGGCCGCGCACGCATTCGGCGAGCGCGTCGACGGTCTCGTCGTCGAGGTCGGGGTGGGGCGGCATGAGAGGGCTCATCCCGTGCGCCGCGCCTCCGTCACGGATCACGTCGCGCACGGCCTGCTGGGTTCCGTCGGTGACCCACTTCGGCTCAGCGAAGCTTCGCGGGCGCGGGCTCAGCCCGGCCGCGAGGGGGCCGTCGCCGAGGCCCGCCGGCCCGTGGCACGAGGCGCAGCGAGACGCGTACGCCGGCGGACAAGCGGCGCTCGACGGCGAAGCCACGGGGGTGACAGCCAAGCCCTCGGTGCGGAAAAGCGGACGCTTCGCGTGCAGGAAGGGCCATGGGATCGAGGCGAAGATCACGACGAGCGCGGCGAGCGTCCAGCCGAACACGCGGGCGTGCCGAGCGGCCGGATCGACGATGCGCTTCGAGCGGGCTCGACCGATGTGGGCGAGCGTGACCGCGACGAGCATCATCGTGATGTGCTCGATGCCGAAGAACCGGAGCTCGCTGATCTTCATCGAGGCGCCGGGAGCCGCGAAGAACGCCCGCGTGATCGGGCTCAAATGGGCGTAGAGGAGCAGGCCGATCGCGAGCTGGAGATCGAGCGCGGCCAAGAAGACGCGGTGGAGTCGCTCGTTGCCGGCCGACCAGATCGCTCCGGGCCGGCGTCCCAAGTAGCTCTTGATCACGAGCCCCAGGGCCGCCGCGAGGATCAGCCACCGGAGGTACGAATGAACGAACAGCGCCACGGTGTGCGTCGTCACGGGAGGTGCGTAGCCGATCTCGGAAGACCCCGTCCCGCTGGGCGAACCGGCTTCACACTACCTACGGGAGGCTTCATGGTTCTTCATGCGCCCGAGCTTTCGGAACAGGACGATGTGGCCCGCGAGCGCGGCCGGTACACAGACCGCCGGTAGCCAGACGAACGGCAGATAGGCGACCCAGGTGTTCACCGAGCCGTCGCCGAAGGCGCGAACGAAGGGGGCGGTGAGCAGCGCAATGACGGCGATCACGACGAGGCACGCGGCGCCGTAGACGTTCCACGCGACGACGAGCCAGCGGGGCGCCCGGCCCGCGGCGGCGAGGGCCGCGACCGCGAGCGCCCCCAACCCGGTGACGATGTCGAAGTTGTACCCGCTGAACGAGAGCTGGACGGGCATGACGCCGGCCGCCGCCGCCTCGGACATCACGAGCTCGAGGGGCAGGCGAAACCCCTGCACGCCGACGAGCGCGGTGACCGAGAGCTGGTCGGCCAAGAGCGAGCCGGCGCGTGAGTAGGCGAAGAGAAACGCGCCGCCGATGATCGCAGCGAACATGAACGCCATCGGGGGCGGACGCGCGTCGAACCGTGCGAGCAGTCCTGCGCCCGCTGCGACACCGAACGCGGACGACCACGCGAATGCCCAAGCGCCCGCTCGAAGCCCCCAGCCCGCGGCCTGCGGGCGCGTGTGCCCCGCTCGGAGGCTCGCGCGGTGGTGCCCCGCCGCGAAGAGCACCAGAACCATCGCGGCGATCGCCGGAATCCCAAGGACGACGAGCGGCGGCGCAGCGTGCGGGTACACACCGCCTCGATGGGGTCGCGCGGCCCCGTGGCAAGGCGACAGCATGCCGCGCGGGCGGCACTCTGCCGCGGTCAGCCGCTCGTGATCCCTGTCGGCGCGAGAGGCGCGCCCGGGAACACCTCGCTCGTGCGCGGGTTCGCGAGCGGGCCGGCGAGGAGATCGGCGAGGACGCTGCGGTAGTCTGTGGTGACGGCGAGATCGCCGGGGCCGGCGAGCGCATCGGGGTCGAGCCCGGGGAACGCGCCGTGGACGCGCCCGCCGCGCACCCCGCCGCCGAGGACGAACACGACGCTGCCGCGACCGTG
>CALKVR010000914.1 GCA_938004815.1 uncultured Polyangiaceae bacterium
GCCGTCATCCGTGCAGCAGTCCTCGGCGAGCCGTGACCGGTGACCTGAGCGAATTTCGAGCCTCGGGCCGTCCCCCTAGGTAAGATCACGCGTTCCCTACGCTCCGTCATGTCCCAGGAGCTCCCCCAGGACCTGTTCGCCGGCAAGTTCCGGCTCCTGCGCCTCCTCGGAAAGGGCGCCATGGGCGAGGTGTGGCTCGCCGAGGAGGTGGGGCCCCGGAATTTCCGGCGCCAGGTGGCGGTCAAGCGCCTCCTCGCGACCGACGGCATCAGCGAGTACGCCCGCGAGTCTTTCATCGCCGAGGCGCAGGTCATCGCTCGCCTCGACCACCCCAACATCGTCCGGCTGATCGAGCTCGGAGAGTCCGACGAGCGGGGGCTCTACCTCGTCCTCGACTACATCGACGGCGCCGCCCTCGACCGCCTCATGCGCAAGCCGGGCCCGCTGTCGCCCGCGGCCGTCGCCCTCATCGGCCGTGAGGTCGCGCGCGCCCTCGACGCCGTCCACTCGATGACCGACGGCTACGGGCAAAACCTCGGGGTCGTGCACCGCGACGTCAGCCCCGCGAACATCCTCATCGGTCGCGACGGGCGCGTGCGGCTCAGCGACTTCGGCGTCGCGCGCATCCACGGCCTCGGCGGCGAGAAGACCGAGACAGGCATCTTCAAGGGCAAGCTGCCGTACATGCCGCCCGAGCAAGCCCTCGGCGAGCCGTTCGACGGGCGAGCGGATGTCTTCTCGCTCGGCGTGACGATCTTCGAGGCCCTCATCGGCGGCCGGCTCCGCAAGGCCGAGACCCAGGGCCAGCTCATCGCGAAGATCGCGACCGAACGCGTCATCCGTGTCCACGACGTGGTGCCGGACACGATCCCGGCGCTGGCCCACGCGATCGACGCCGCCACCGAGTTCCGGTCACACGATCGCATCCCGTCGGCCGGCCACCTGGCCTCTGCGTTGAACGGCGTGCTCTTCGCGATGGGTCCGTCGGCCGAGCAGAACGCGTACGCCGAGCTCGCCGACCGCGTGAACAACGTCGCCGGGGCGAGCACGGGCCCCACCACGAAGCAGCCGTGGAGCCTGGCCCTCTCGGGCGAGGTCCCTGGCTTCGGGGCGAGCGGCTCCAATCCGCGTGCGTTCACGGGCTCGGGCCCGATGAGCACCGGCTCGGGGCCGTACTCGGTGCCTGCTCCGCCCACCTCGAACCCGTCGAACCTGTACGGCACCGAGTCGGGGCCCCTCTCATCGCCCCACTCGGGGTCGGGCGGCTACTACCACGCGCAGCTCCAGACGCGGCCCGGGGTGGCGAGCGTGCCGCCCGACGGCGCGCCGAGCGTCACTCGGATCGCCAGCATCTCCGACGCCACGCGGCCCAAGCCCACCTCGCGCGCCTGGATGGTCGCCCTCGGCCTCGCCGCGCTGCTCGGCGTCGGCGCCGGAACGCTGTGGGTCGTCTTCGGCTTCGACGGCTCGAGCTCGCGCACGACCGCGTCCACCGCCACCACCAACGAGCGCGAGCCTCCGCCGGCCTCGTCCGCGGTCGTCGAGGCGCCGCCTCCCGAACCGACGTCGTCGTCCGAGGTCGCCATGACGGATACGTCATCGACACCGACCTCGTCGAGCAACCCCAAAGACCCGACCCAGTCCAAGACGCGGCCGACACCGACCCCTCGCCCCACCACCACGCCGACGTCGGACCCGGGCGAAGAGGCCACCGGGAACGGGACGCTCCAGGTCACCGTCTCGCCCTGGGGAAACGTGACGGTCGACGGTGTGCCGCGCGGCACCACCCCGATCGGGCCCATCACCCTCTCGGCCGGCAACCACACGGTCAGCGTCACCAACCCCGATCTCGGCGCTTCACGCTCCGCCACCATCAAGGTGGTCCCCGGCAAGCAGGCCTCGATCGGCTTCGACCTTCGCAAGAGCCAATGAGCATGCGCCGCCTGATCGCCGCGACCGCCGCCGCCTGTGTCTTCAGCCTCGTGGTGCCATGCGCCGCGCAAGATCTCTCCGCCATCGTCGCGAGAGCGCGCGAACAGGTCGAGGCGGGCAAGTACGGCGACGCCGTTCGCATCCTCGCGTCGCTCAAGGGCCGCAACCTGCCCGCCCAGCTTGCCGTCGAGGTCGGGCTGCTCGAGACCACGGCGCTGCTAGTCGAGAAGCCCGAGGCGGCTCCCGCCGCCTGCGGGCGCGCGGTCGTCGCGGCGGGCTTCGACCCGGACGTCGCGCGCGATCAGTCGCCCAAGGTGCGCGAAGCGTGCCGCGAGGCCGCGAAGCAGGTGCGCGCGGGTCGCCTCGCCGATGAGGGCATCGAGCTCTCGAAGCTCGAGGTGCGGAAGCCGGACGTCGCGTACCAGCCGCTGCGCGTCTCGACCGAGGTGTCGAAGAAGGCACCCTGGCTGAAGGTCGTCGCGCGCGTGCAGAGCGCCGAGCTCGAGGGCGTCTTCGACGTCCCGCTCGTGCCGAGCCAAGAGGGGCCTCTGCTCGGTACGCTCGACTCGTCGTGGATTCGACCAAGCTCGAGGCTCAAGGTCTCGCTCGTCGCGCAGGACAAGTTCGGCGACCTCGGCCCGCCCTCGAACGAGACGACGCTCGTCGTGCCCAAGGCCGAAGCCGCGATCGCGCTCGGCACGGTGCCCAAGAACGCGAAGGTGACGCTCGACGGCGACGCGGTCACCCCCGACGCGTCGGGAAAGATCGAGGCCACGCCGGGCAAGCACGAGGTCGGGATGACGCTCGCGGACGGTGCGTACGCCGAGGCCGAGGTGGAGCTTCGCCGCGGCGTGATCACGCGCGTGGCTCTGGCGCCGCAGGGGCAGTCGCCGTCGCGGGTCCTGCCTTGGGTCGCGACCGGTACGTCGGTCGCGCTGCTGGTCGCTGGCGGCGTCCTCCTCATCAACGCCGAGGCGCGCCGCTCCGAGCTCGAAGACGCGGCCGCGCGTCGAGAGCCCGGCACCGATCTGCCGGCCAGCGACTACGCCGATCTGCAAGAGATCGACGACGAACGGCTCATCTTCCAGAACGTCGGCATCGGCCTCATGGCTGGTGGCGGCGCCGTCGCCATCGTCGCGACCATCCTCTGGCTCGTGCCGACGGGCGGGGCGAGCACCACCGCCAGCGTCAGCCCCGAGATCGGGCCCGGCTACTTCGGCCTCCGCGGGACGTTCTGAGGCGCGGACGCAGGCTGCAAAATCGCTAGCGCTTGAGGCCGTCGAGGACCTCGAGGGCGAGCTCGTACTTGCCGAGGGGCGGCATCAGGTAAGCCCCCTGGACCCGTTCGCGGACCTCGAAGAGCATCTCGCGGGCGATCCGCACGCCCTCTTTGCGTGCCTCGACGCCGGGCGTCGCCTTGCGCATCCGCTCGCGGATCGGCTCGGGGATCTGCATGCCGGGGACCTCGTTGTGCAAGAACTCGGCGTTCTTGTAGGAGACGAGCGGCAGGACGCCGACGAGGACGGGGACGTCGAGGTGGGCGATGCGCCCGAGGACCGTCTCGAGCAGGTCGGTCATGAACACCGGCTGGGTCATCACGAGATCGGCGCCGGCCGCGACCTTGGCCTCGAGCCGCGCGATCTCCTTGTCGAGGTCCTGGGCGCCGGGCTCGAAGCCGGTCGCGCACAAGAACGACGTCTTGCCGCCGCGCAGGGCCTTGCCGGCCGGATCGAGGCCGCGGTTGAGCCGCGAGGCCATGTGCAGGATGCCGACCGAGTCCAGATCGTAGACGGCCGTCGCCTCGGGGTAGTCGCCGACCTTGGGCGGGTCGCCCGTGATGATGACGAGGTTCCGCAGGCCGAGCGCGTGCGCCCCGAGCAGGTGGGCCATCTGCCCGATCATGTTCCGGTCGCGACCGCAGACATGGAGGATGGGCTGGATGTCGTGCCGCGCGAGGAGCAGCGCGCAGAAGGCGAGGTTCGACATACGCGCGGTGGCGCGAGGCCCATCGGCCACGTTGACGATGTCGACGCCGGCGTCGATGAGCATCTTGGCGGCGGCGAGGGCGCTGTCGGGCGAGACGCCCGGCTCGGGGTTCACCTCGACGCTGACGACGAACTTTCCGGCCGCGATCTTGGCCGCGAGCTCGCTGCGCTCGGCGAGGGGTGTCGGCTCTTGGCCGTCGTGCTGCTCTGCGCCGCGAACCTCGACCGCCGAGATTCGTGCCGGCTCGTCGCCGTGGGCGCCTGCCAACATCCGCACCGAGCGCGCCATCCACTTGATGTGCTCGGGCGTCGTACCGCAGCATCCGCCGACGACGCGCGCGCCGGCCTGGATCATGCGCCGCGCGAACACGTCGAAGTACTCGGGGGTCGCCATGTAGAGCAGGCGGCCGTCGACCGTGCGCGGCAGACCTGCGTTGGGCTGCACCACGAGCGGGAGCCCCGGGCCGCGCATGCGCTCGGCCATCGTGAGCGAGAGCTGGGGGCCGTCGCCGCAGTTCACCCCCAAGAGGTCAGGGCCGAAGCCGGCGATGATCTTGGCGACCTCTTCGGGCGCGGTGCCGTCGGCGACGGTACCCTCGGAGTCGAATGTGATCGAGGCGACGAGCGGGACCCCCGGAGCGCCCACCCGCGCCGCCTCGATCGCGACGGTGAGCTCGTCGAGGTGGCGGAACGTCTCGAGGACGAGGACGTCGCAGCCGCCCTCGGCCAGGGCGGCGGCCTGATCGGCGAACGTCGCCTTGGCGAGCGTGAGCTCTTTGGCGCGATCCGGGCCGGGGACGAGGCCGGTCGGGCCGATCGACCCCGCGACGTAGGCGCGCTTGCCCGCGACCTCACGCGCGAGCTTGGCGCCCTCGACGTTGAACCGCCGAACCTCGCCCACGAGGCCGTGCCGCTCGAGCCGGAAGCGATTGGCGCCGAAGGTGTTGGTCTGGATGATCTGCGCCCCTGCCTCGAGGTAGTCGCCGTGGATGCGCTTGACCACGTCGGGCCGAGCGACGTTCAGCTGCTCGAAGTTCTGGGTCACGAAGATGCCGCGCTCGTAGAGCAGCGACCCCATCGCTCCGTCCGAGACGAGGAGCGACTTCTGGACCGCCTCCAAGAACGGCAGCGAGGCGGGCGGTGAAGAGTCGGAAGCAGCCATCGGGGGCAGGCACCTTAGCCCCGCGGATCGACGAGCGCTAGAAGCGTAGGGACAGCCCCACGCCGGCGCCGTTCGGCCCGAACCACGGCGAAAGACGAGCGGACGGCGCAGCGTCGGGCTTGTCGTCACCGAGGTCGACGGCGAGCAGGACCGACGCGACGACGAGCGATACGCCGGCGGCGGCGCCGAAGCCGGCCGCGAGCCCGTAGTGGAGGTTCACGCTCGAGATGTCGTCCTCGTAGGTGGCGTGCGCCTCGCGCGAGCCGTTGCAAGTGCGCACTGCGCCGGCCGCGTCTTGGTCGCCGTCGGGCACGAGCTGGCATCCCGAGGCCGCTGCGCGCTGATCGGCCTCGTCGAGGAGCTGACCACCCCGAACCGCCATCCCGATCGACGCGCCCAGAAAACCGGCCCCGAGGACGTAGAGGACGATCGGCGCGACGGGGGCGTCGGCGCCGCCCGTGTCCGGCGGCGTCTCGGCGGACTTGATGGGGAGGTCGATGGTGACCTCACGCTTGGTCGACTCTTTCAGATCGAGCCGGGCCTCGAACCGGAGCCGGCCCGGGGCGGTCGCCTCGACGACGTGGAGGCCGGGATCGAGGGGGGTGTCGACGCCGAAGTTGCTGAAGGGGGCGCCATCGAGGGTCACTGCCGCGCCCTCGGGGGCGTCGGGCATCCGCACTGTCACCCGGGGGATTCGCGGATCGAGCTCGGCGCGCATCCGCCGCGCGAGGGTGAGCAGCTCTTGATCGGTGCCCGCGACGCTCTGGCCCTTGGCGTACGAGGACATGGCCGCCTGGAACTTGCCGAGCTTTTCTTCGCACCGGCCGATGCGAAGGTGGAGCTGCGTGGTCTCTTTGACCTCGAGCGCGCTCCTGAACTTCTCGATGGCGGTGGCGCAATCGCCGGCGGTCTCGGCGGCGTCACCCTCCTGAAATGCCACACGTGCGCGCTCGAGCGCGGCGTCGTCCTGAGCCTGGGCTGGGCCCCCGGCGGAGAGCCAGGCGGCGGCGACCAGAACGGGGAGCCAGTGGGAGGCGCGCATCCGAGGGTGACGGCCAATGTGCGAGGTCTGGTCTCGCTCTGTCAAGGCTCGGGACGGGACGGTCGGCTGCTTGACCTGGAAACCCTGGGGGGCGACGATAGTTGCCGGTGAAACAGGGCGACTTGGTTGCTTCCAAGTATCGCCTCCGTTCGCGGCTCGGTCAGGGCGGCATGGGGGTGGTCTGGTCTGCAGAGCATCTGCAGACCGGGCGGGAGTTCGCCATCAAGTTCCTGCACCCCGTGGTCGCGGCTTCGAGCGACGACGCGCGCCGCCGGTTCTTGCTCGAGGCCAAGATGTCGGCCCGGGTCAACCACCCGAACATCATCGACATCCTGGACGTCGGCGAGTTCGAGGACGGGTCGCTCTACCTGGTGATGGAGCTCCTCGAGGGGATGAACTTCGGCGACGCGCTCCGCGCCGAGCCGCGGTTCAACGCCAAGGACCTCCTCTTGATCGTGGCGGGAGCCGCCACCGCGCTCGGGGCGGCCCACGCGGCCGGGGTCATCCACCGCGACGTCAAACCGCCGAACATCTTTCTCCACCGTGATCGAGGCACCGGCCTCGTCCGGACCAAGGTCCTCGACTTCGGCGTCAGCAAGGTCCTCGCCGACCCCGACGGGGTCGCGACCCACAGCGGCTCGCTCCTGGGCTCGCCGCGCTACATGGCGCCCGAGCAAGCGATCAGCGCGACGTCCGCCGACGGCAAGAGCGACGTCTGGTCGCTCGGCGTCATCATGTTCGAGGCGCTGACCGGGCAGTTTCCCCACGACGGTGACAGCTCCAACAGCCTCGTCATCGCCATCGCGACCAAGCCGCCCAAGCCCATCGGACAGGTAGCGCCGAATCTGCCCGCCTCGTTGCGCCTCCTCGTCGACGACTGTCTTCAGCCTGCCCCGCAGCGAATCCAGAACGCCAGCGTCCTCGTCGACCGCATCCTCAGCCTCATCGCGACCGAGGATCTCTCCGCTATCCCGCTCGCGCGCCCCACCGGGATGAAGTCGACCGTCGTTCGCCCGGATAGCTTCATCATCTCGTCGGCCTCGCACGTCGTCCACGGCCTCGCCACCAGCCTCTCGCGCTCGAGCGCAGCGCACCTCGCCCTGCCGCCGCCGCCCGAGATTCCGCCGGTGTCGACGCCGCTGCCTACCGATACGCTGGTGATGGATCCGAGCGGTCGGATCCTCTCGCATCCTCCGCCCGGCCTCCCCGTCGAGACCCCGCAGCCCTCTGCGTCGCCAGCCGCCGAGGGCGCCGACCCGGCGCAGAGCATCTCGAGCATCAACGTGGTGCGCGGAGACGGTGCGTGGGCGCCGCTGCCCTCCGTCCAGCCCCCGAACGACGTCTGGCGCGCGAACAAGTCGGTGCTCATCGCGCTCGGGGCCGTCGCGGCGCTGCTCGTCTCGCTCGCGGTCGGCGCCGCCGTTTCGTCGTCGAGCAGCGCCCCCCCGATGGTGGCGACGACGTCGACGCCGCGCCCCGCTCCCACACCAGAGAAGCCGGCCGCCACCGCGGCCGAGCCAGAGACGCCCGCCGCAGCCAGCGCGTCGGCCGCAGCCGTCGAGGCGACCGCGTCCGCTTCGGCGACCGCCGCTCCCGCCGGGGCGCCCGCCAAGCCTCAAGGGGGCGGCAAGGGCCGTCCGCTGCCTACCGCGAAACCCAAGGACCCGCTCTCGAACCCCGGGTTCTGAGCCGGCCGCCTACTTCGCCTTTTTCATCGCGACGAGCAGCGCCGGGAGCACGAGCAGGCTCGCCGCGAGCGTCGCACCCTTGCCGATCGTCATCAGCGCGCCGAGCCAGAACATCGCGCGGTACTCGGCGAAGAGCATCACCGTGAACCCCCACACGGTGGTCAGCGTGCCGACGAAGACGGCGCTGCCGGTGCCCGATAGCAGGTCCGAGAGCCGGGCGACCCCGTCGTTCTCGGCCGCGCTCTCGCGGTAGCGATGCACGATGTGCGCGCTCGCTTCGAGGCCCAGGCCGAGGAGGAGCGGGACGACGACGACGTTGGCGTGGTTGAACGCGAGGCCGAGGAGGGGGATCGAGCCGCACATGACGACGGCGCCGATCACCAGCGGGACGGCCGACCCGACGACGTCGAAGATGCGCCGGAACCCAAGGTAGAGGATGACCAGGACGAGCACGGCCGACAGGACGGTCGAGCGCTGGAACCCGCGCACGATCATCTTGGGGTGCTCGGCGAGGGTCGTCGCGATCCCGGACGCGGTCGGCGAGACCGCGGTGACGTCGGCGGTGAACTTCTCGGCGACGGGCACGTCCCAGATGTCGCCCTTGGGGTGGACGAAGAGCGCGACCTCGGTGCCGTCCTTGGACACGAAGCGGTGGTGGAACAGGGCGGGTAGGTCCGCCGGCGCGTAGCCGCCGCGCTCGATCACGCGGCGAGCGGTGTCGTAGGCGCGCGCGACGATGCCGAACGTCGTCGCTTGCAGCGCGTCGAGGCGCTCTTGCGGCGCCGCCTTCACGCGATCGCGCAACGTGACGAGCTTGGCCTTCGCCGCCTCGGCCGGCTTCGCGTCCTTGTCGCCGCCCTTCAGCGCGAACGCGACCTCCTCGAGCGCGTCGATGAGGCCCGTCAGCTCTTTGACCAGCGCGTCACGATCGACGGGCGTGCGCCCCGCGGCCGCGTAGTCGGCGGCGCCGCCCTCTTTGCCGAGGAGCGTGACGAGGCGCTTCAACGCCGCCATCCGCTCGTCGTCGAGCGCGGGGAGCATGTCGGAAGGCGTCTCGACCGAGGCGACCGACGGCAGGTCGCGGAGCTTTTGGGCGAACGTGCGCGCCTCTTCGATGTTGGCCGCGCGCACGTTGGCGACGAACGGGCTCACGACGGCGTCGTCTTGCAGCTCGCGCAACGCCCGCGCGCTCTCGGTCGACTCGGGCAAAAACTCGAAGTAGCGCCCGTTGAAGTCGACGCGCGGGATGAACACGAGGAACGCGATCGTGATCGCCGCGCCGGTCGCGAGGATGGCCCGCGGCCAAGCCTTCACGAAGCGCTCGATCGCGCGGAACCCGGTCAGCTCGGGCGCGGGGCGCGGCTTGGCGCCCAGGAGCAACAGCATCGCGGGCGGCACCAACAGGTAGGTGCCCGCGAGCATCAAGACGAGGCCCACCGTCGTGATCAATCCGAGCTCGGCAAAGGCCGTGAACTCGGTGGCCATCGTGGTGAGAAACGCGACGCAGGTCGTGATCGTCGCCAAGACGAGCCCCGGCCCCGACTTGAGCAGGGCGCCCTCCATCGCCTCTTTGCTGGAGACGCCCTGGCGCAACAGCTCCGAGTAGCGCGCCTGGATGTGCACGCCGTAGTCGCCGAGCCCGAGCAGCACGGAGGCGAAGCTCGCGGTGATGAGGTTGAGGTGCCCGAGCGAGAGCTGGATGACGCCGAAGGTGACGATCGTCCCGAACCCGAGGGGCAGGAAGCTCACCATCGCCTGGCGAAAGCTCCGGAAGGCCCAGTAGAGCGTGATCAAGATCGCGATCGTCGAGGCGATGGTGGTCTTGGCCAGATCACGCTGCACCATCTCGAGCTCGTCGGTGGCGAGCGCCGGCACGCCCGTCACGTCCGCGCGCACGCCGGTGACGGCGGCGGCCGTGATCGCCCTGTCGCGCGC
>CALKVR010000915.1 GCA_938004815.1 uncultured Polyangiaceae bacterium
TCCCTGCGGACACGCCTCCGTGGTTTCCAGCACGCATGAGCTCCCCCCTCACGCAGTGAGGGGGGCTGGGGGGGTGAATTGGCGGAGATCTTCGCTCCCAGAATGTCGGGGTGGGGGACGGGGCTCGAGACCGTTGCGGCCGCGGCCTCGCTATTGCTGAGTGCGCGACCTATGGCCCCCATCAGGAAGAAGCGGCCGGCCTCGTACGCCGCCGCGCTCCTCGTCGTCATCGTCCTCGTGCTCGCCTGCGTGCAAGGCGCGCGCGCCCCTGAAGTCGCGCCGCGCGGCACCCTCGGTCTGCGCGAGGTCGGAGCAGCGAGCGAAGAGGCTGGGCCTCTCGCGGTCGTCTTCGCGTCGCCGAAGGGCGTCCTCCGGGGGCCGTCCGAGATCACGGTCCTCTTCAACAAGCCCCTCCGCGAGCTCGACACCGCCGGCAAAGAAGCTCCGTTCCCGGGCAAGATCGAGCCGCCGATCGAGGGCACCTGGCAGTGGGCCGGCACGCGGGCCGCGAGCTTCATCCCGATGCGCCCGGACGGTGGGGGCGCGGCGCGCCTCCCGGCCGCGACCAAGTTCACCGTCACCATCCCCAAGGGAACGCGCGCGATCGACGGCGACGCGCTCGCGGCCGACTATACATTCGCGTTCGAGACCGAGCGCCCCGAGGTCTCGCACACGAGCCCGCCGCGCGGCAGCGATCGCCTGGGCCCTGGGTCCACGTTCACCGTCACGTTCAACCAGCCGGTCGACATCGCCGAGGTGAAAAAGCACCTCGCCCTCGAGGTGGCCGGCAAGCCCGCCCAGGCCGATGTCGAGCCGGTGAAAGACGACAGCGAAAAGGACCGCACCTTCGCGGTGAAGCCAAAGGGCAAGCTCCCCCTCGACAGCGCGGTGCGCATCGACGTGGGCAAGGATCTGCGAGGCAAGCAGGGGCCGCTCACGGCGACGAGCGCGACGCGCCTCGATTTTCGCACCGTCGGCCCGCTCGTCGTCTCCGAGATCGGGTGCAACAACGACGCCCCCGGGAAAAAGTGCTCCGCCGCCGGCGGGGTCTCGATCACCTTCAGCAACGAGGTCAAGGTAAAGGACCTCAAGCGGGCGATCACCATCGAGCCCGCGGTGAAGCTCTCGTGGCCGGGTTGGCTCGAGGACGAGTCGTTCACCGGCGATCTCTGGCTGTCGGGCAGCTTCCAGCCCGGTCGCAGCTACACCGTCCGCGTCGCTCCGGGCTTCGCCGATCGCTACGGCCAGACGCTCAAGGCGGCCTCGGCGGAGCGCCTCGACTTCGGCGATCTGTGGCCGGTCGCGCGGATCGGGATGTCGAGCGGCGTGCTCGACGCCAAGGCAAAGAAGGACGTCGCCGTCGCCCACATCAACGCCTCGGATCTCGAGATCGGCACGCTCCCGCTCTCGGAGGAGGACGTGCTCGAGCTCGCCGACGACGATCTCAAGATCGACGAGCTGGCGAAGCGGAGCGCGTGGAAGACGCGGCGGGCCGCGGCCGGGCGCAAGAACGTGAGGGAGGTCACGCGCCTCTCTCTCGACGGCATCCTGGGCGGACAAAAGGCGCGCGGCCCGTTCGCGATCGCCATTCGCTACACCTCCGACGGCGACGAGCGCCAAGAGCGCACGTTCGGTCAGCTCACCGATCTCGGCATCACCGCCAAGGTCTCGAAGACCGGCTCCGTCGTCTGGGTGAGCCGCCTCTCCGACGGCGCGCCCGTCTCCGGCGCCGAGGTCAGGATCCGCCGGCGCACGGGCACGCCCGCCAAGGGCACGACCGACGCGCAGGGCTTCGTCACGTTCGCAGCGACCGAGTTCATGCCGAACTTCCGCGACGAGGACGCCGTCATCTTCGTCAAGTCGGGCGACGACGTCGCGCACAAGATGGTCCGCGACAACCTCTACACGTGGGACTTCTCGCCCGACGACGATCCGATGCTCGGGATGCTGTTCTCGGACCGGAAGATCTACCGGCCCGGTGACACCGCCAACATGAAAGGCATCCTGCGCGAGCCGGTCGAGACGGGCACCAAGCCCCCCGGCGCGGGGCGCCCCGTGACGATCGAGGTGCAGGGGCCCGACGGCGAGACCGTCTTCTCGCTCCAGACCGCGACGACCGCGTTCGGGACTTTCTCGGCCCCCATCCGGGTGCCCACGACGACTCGCCTCGGCTCGCACTACGTCACCGCCAAGCTCGGCGACGACGTGGTCGCGTCGGATCAGCTCGAGGTCGCCGAGTACCGCCCCGTCGAGTTCAAGGTGAGCGCCGAGAGCGATCGACCGAGCTACATCCGCGGCGACTCCGCCAAGTGGACCACCCGCGGCGACTATCTCTTCGGGGCGCCCATGGTCGGTAGCGAGGCCTCGCTCTCGGTCTACCGGCAGCCGACGCGCTTCTCGCCCCCCGGGGCCGACGGGTTCGACACCGACGACGGCACCTACTGGCAAGATCTGCCCGACGACAGCGTCGGAGAGTCCG
>CALKVR010000916.1 GCA_938004815.1 uncultured Polyangiaceae bacterium
GAGGCGCGTGGCGGTCTTGAGGATGAGGGTCTCGTCGTCGACGATCAGGACGCGGAGCGCGCTCGGCTCGGCCGCCCTCGACTTCTCGGGAGCGGGGACCGGGGGGGCCGGTGCACCCGCGAGCTCTAGGCGAATCGTCGCGCCCGCGTCGGTGGTCTCGGTCTGCACCGAGCCGCCGAGCGCCTCGAGCGTCAGCCGCACCGCCTCGAGCGTCAGTGGTCGCTGCTCCGCCAAGCCGCGCGGCGCCGTGATGACGATCGCTGGGCGCTCGCCGCCCTCGACGCGGACACCGAGCGACGTCTCGGGGGTCGACGCGATGAGCGCGGATGCGACACAGCGCCCGAGCGCCACGGCGTCCGCCGACGCGTAGACGGGGCGCTCGGCGGCCTGCCGCTCGATCGCGACGCCGAGCCTGGTCAGGAGGGGCGCCACCTCGTCGACCACCTCTTTTACGAGCTGATCCAGATCGACCGGGACGCGCATCGAAGGCTGGTCTTGCTCGCCACCCGTCACGATGCGGACGTCGCGGACGAGGTGCCGCAGCCGTTCGGCGTCGAGCCGCGCGACGTCGGCCGTCGCGCGCGATTCGACCCGGGCGAGATCCGCCATCACGTAGGCGAGCGTGTTGTTGGCCTCGTGCGCGAGCGCGTCGCCGAGCCAATCGAGCGAGGCACGGTGGGTGCGCTCGGTCGCGGCGACGCGCTCGTCGGCCTGCGCCTTCGCCGCGTCGGCTCGCCGCTCGGCCGTCCACCGCGAACGCTCGTAGCCGATGGCGAGGGCGAGCATGACCAGCACGAGGACGAACGCGCCGAGGGACTTCTCGAGCTTCCACCGGCCCGGGTCGAAGACCACGGAGGGCGAGGCGCCCAGGCGATCGGCGATCGCGTAGGTGACGATGATCGCCCCCGTGAAGAGGCCCCAGCGGAGGCCGCTTCGGGCGCCGGTTAGGAACACGGCGACCATGGGCGTTATCACGAGCGCCAGCAGCGCCGGCGACCCGGCGCCGCCGCTCAGGTGGATCACGGTAACGATGGGGGTGAGCGTCAGCGCGACGATCACGTGCGCGGCCACGCGGAACGAGCCCGTGAGCCGAACCAACTTCGGGATCGCGAGCGCGAGGGCGCCACAGATCGCGAGCACGCCCGCTTGCGCGCGGGCGCCGGTCGCGACGAGCATCGGGATGCGCACGATCGCGAGGGCGACGAGGACGACGACCACGATGCCGCCGAACCGAGCGCGCGAGACGACGTGCTCGTCCTCCCGCTCACCCTCCGGCAAGACCGCCCTCACCGCCCGATCGAGCCGCGCGATCATCGAATCGAACATGCCCATTTTCATCATAGGCGCGCGGGCCCATGCGCGTCACTCGTTGCCGATCGACAACCGAGCGTTCCCTAACGGCAGGGGGGCTCGCCCATTCCCAGGGGTGGCGGGAATGGCCATGTTGGGCGACGAGGCAGGTCGCATGATCACCATTCGAAGAGCTGACGATCGCGGGCACGCCCACCACGGCTGGCTCGCCTCCCACCACCCGTTCTCCTTCGCGGACTACTACGATCCGGCCCAAATGGGCTTCCGGACGCTCCGCGTCATCAACGAGGACCGGGTCGCGCCGGGGCGCGGCTTCGGCGCGCACGGCCACCGTGACATGGAGATCGTCTCCTACGTCCTCGATGGCGCGCTCGCCCACGAGGACTCGACCGGCACCGGCTCGGTCCTGCGGCCGGGCGACGTGCAGCGGATGAGCGCGGGCACGGGCGTCACCCACAGCGAGCTCAATCCCTCCAAGGACGAGGCCGTCCACTTCCTCCAGATCTGGCTCATCCCCGAGCGTCGCGGCATCGCCCCGAGCTACGAGCAGAAGACCTTCTCGGTCGACGACAAGCGCGGGCGGCTTCGGCTCGTCGTGTCCCCCGACGGCCGCGACGGCAGCGTGTCGATCAACACCGACGCTTCGATCCGGGTCGGCGTCCTCGCCGAGGGCGAGTCGGCGAGCGTGCCCGTGCCCGAGGGCCGACACGCTTGGGTGCAGGTCGCGCGCGGCCGCGCTCGCGTGAACGGCCACGATCTCGGCGAAGGCGACGGCGCCGCGGTCTCGAGCGAAGCGGAGGTTCGGGTCGATGGCGCCGGCGGGGGCGCCGAAGTGCTCGTCTTCGACCTCCCCTGACGCGGCACAACTGGATACCCTCCGACGCCCATGCTCAGCGAAAAACAGATCGAAGCCCTCGCGGACAAGCTCAACGCCAAGCTCGACATCCCGCTCGTCGGCGAGGGGACCGAAAAGCAGATCCTGACCACCGCGCTCCAACAGCTCAACAAGGCGCTCGATGGCCAGGCGGGCGAAGAGCTGCGGGGCATCCTCGCTCCCCTCGTCGACGGCACCGCGACCGGCGACGAGGCCGTGCGCCTGAAGGGGCAGGCGGTAGAGCTGCTGAACAAGAAGGTGAACCTGCCGGTGGTCGGCGAAGACACCGAAGCGAAGCTCCTCGGCCCGGTCGTCGACGGTATGGTCGACGTGCTGCGAAAGAACCTCGGGTAGCTAGCTGGTTCCCGGGCCCTAGCGCTTGCGGGTTCGCTCATCGATCCACCCCGCGATGTCCTCGACGACCTCGCGGGGCACCGAGCCCTCGAGGCTCAGGTACTCCTTGGGCTCGATGCGGCCTTCACCGGGCACGAACGCGTGGTTCAGCGCCGGGTACAGCTTGGCCTTCGAAGCCGGGCTGCGGGCGACGATGCCCTGCCACTTGGGATAGTCGTCTGCGGGCGTCACCTGGTAGTCGCGCCCCCCCTGAAGGACCAGGAAGGGGCGGTCGATCTTCTTCGCGGTCGCCATCGCGTCGTAGTCGCGGATGGCGATCCAGTACTTGGCAGGCACGCCCAGCGGCAGTGATGTCGCGGGCGTATCGGCCGCCAGCGCTTTGTCTTGGGCGCGCGCGCACTGCTGCTTGATCTCGTCGAGCTGCAACCGCTCGAGCGGCCCCACGACGCCGTCGTCGAGCTTCGAGATGTACTCGATCTGCGCAGGCACGATGGCGTTGAAATGCCGCGCGTTGCCCGCGAGCACGACGGCCCCGGCGAGGGTCGGGTGCCGCTCGAGCAGCCACGGCGCCAGCCAGCCACCTTGCGAGTGTCCGAGGACGAAGATCTTCTGCGGATCGACCTCCTGGGTGGAAGCGACGAGGCGCAACGCCGACGCGACGTCCACGAAGTACTCCTCCTCGACCGTGATGTCGGCGATGGCCACGCCCAACGCCGCGAGCGCCCCCGGATCGCTGGTGCGCTTGTCCCACCGCAGGCTCGCGACCCCGCGCGTCGCGAGGCCGAGCGCGATATCGCGAAAGGGCCGCGCCGCCCCCATCGTCGTGTCGCGATCCTGAGGCCCCGAGCCGTGAACGAAGATGACAGCCGGCACCGGCGCGGTCGATGTCCTCGGCAGGACGAGCGAGCCGCTGACGGCGGCATCGCCGTCACCGACCAAGACCTCGCGCTCCACCACCTGCGCCGCTTCGACGTAGTCGGGGAATCGATAGTGCGCCGTCGCCTTCTTGAGAAAGAGCGCCGATGGTCGGTCGCCCGTATCGAAGCCCACGAGGACGTCCATCGTCCCTCGCGCGAGCGCGACGCGGACCACGATCTGCTCCTTGTTCTTTCGCGCGCGGGCCGTCACGGTCTGGATGCCTTGGTAGGCGCCCATCTCGCCCGCGCTGCTGCGCCAGGCGTCCTTCAGCTTGCCGGCGTCGAGCACCTTTTGGAGATCGTCGCCGAGCTCGTCTCGCGCGCCGTCGTGATCACCCTTGCCCATCAGCTCCGCGATGCGGCGCGCGCGCGCCTCGCGCGGGCTCGTCGCGGGTGCCGAGGTCGACGGCGCGGCCGACGTCGCGGCAGGGGCGGACGGGCCGGATACCGCCGACGAGGCCGCCGAAGCAGCGGTCGCGAGGTTCGTCGACCGGTCCGAACAAGCCGCGAGGGAGAGCGCACAGAACGCCGCGCCGGCGCCGAACGAGGGCTTCACGCGGCGGAGGATACGTCAGCTCTTGCTCGCGCGCGCGGTCGCCTGCGGGCCGAGGCGACCCGCGAGCAGCTCCCAGACGACCCGCACACGCGGGACGTCGCGGAGCGCCCGATGGGTCACGAGAAAGAGCTCGCTCGTCGGCCACGTCGCGGCGACCTCTCGAAGCGCCGCGCCGACCCTCACCGGCGCGAGGCCGTAGGCCGCGATGCTCGGCTCCGGCACGAGCGCCATCCCCACCCCGGCGCTCAGCAACGACAGCTGGACGCGGAGGCTGTCCGAACGCACGCTCGGTTCGACGCTCCTCACGTGGCGCGCCCGCCAGACAGCGGGCGGCGTGTGCGCGAAGCGATCGCCCCACCCCACCCAAGCCGCCGCGTCCCACGCGCGCAGCGGCCCGATGCGTCGGACGACGTCGGGAGCCGCGGCCAAGACCCAACGGATCGACAGCAGGCGGACCACCACGAGGTCGCCGCGCTCGGGCCGCACCGTGCGCAGCGCGATATCCGCCTCACGCCGCGCCAGATCGCGCGTGGCCTCACCGGCCTCGAGGTCGACGCGCAACGCGGGGTGACGGCCGAGGAGCTCGGGGAGCAGAGGCGCCACCACGATCTCCGCCACATCCGCCGGGCACGTCAGCCGCACGAGATCGGCGACCGCGCGCTCGAGCTCCGCCGCCGCGCCCGTGAACCCAGCGATCGCCTCCTCGATCCGCTCTGCCGCCGGCATCAGATCCTCGGCGGCCTTCGTCGGCGTGACCCCCCCGCGGCCGCGCTCGAAGAGCTTCATCGCGAGCCCGGCTTCGAGCGCGTCCAGCCTGCGCGAGACCGTCGATGCGTCCACCCCGAGCGCCTGACCCGCCACACCGATCGTCGGCGCGCGAGACACAGCGAGGAAGAGCCGCACGTCGTCCCACGCGAGCCCGCCGCTTTTATCTTGCATGAACGCAACATTAGTCTGCATCGCTGTCGATTGTGATGCGTTACTGCAATGTACAGAATCGAAGCATGAGCACTTCGACCATGGGCGTCATCGCCAGCGTCACCGCGGTGGGCACCGGCCTCGTCGCCGGCGTCTTCTACGCGTTCTCCACCTTCGTCATGCGCGCCCTCGCGCGTCTGGCTCCTGCCGAGGGGGTGCGCGCGATGCAAGCCATCAACCTCACCGTGATCACGCCCCTCTTCCTCGGCGTCTTCTTGGGCGTCGCCGTCCTGTCGGGCCTGCTCGCCACGGCCGCGATCATTCAGTGGGGGGCACCCGGGTCGGCCCTGCGCCTCTCCGGCGCGGCGCTCTACCTCGCCGGCACGTTCGGCGTGACGATGGTGTTCAACGTGCCGCGGAACGATGTGCTGGCGAGCCTGGACCCGGGCTCGCCCACGGTCGAGACGCCGTGGCGCACGTACCTCGACGAGTGGACGCGCTGGAACCACGTGCGAACGGCGGCGGCGGTGGCCGCGACGGCGGCGCTCCTCGCGGCCGCCGCGGCGCGCCCGTGAGCGATCGTCTCAGAGGAACGCCGCCATCTTGGCGACCCAACCCTGCGGGTTGTAGACGAGGCGCTGCATCCACTCGGGGTGCTCGCGCACCGCTTGTAGGGCCTCGGCTTGGGGCAGCGCCTTGCGGCTGAAGTCGAGCGCGATCTGGCGGCGCTTGCGCCACACCTCGGTCGGCTCGCGCTGCAGCTTGGGGTGCGGGACCTTCTGCCCGAGAAGGATGCAGTCGAGGCCGTGCAGCCCATAGAAATAGACGCCCGCGATCTCGTTCAGGCTCGTGCGGATCGCCCGCGGCAAGAGGGACAGGGGCCCGCAGGACTGAAAGATGTCGAGGGCGTCCTGCAAGCCCGACACGTCCGCCGTCTCGCGCACGTCGGCCCAGAACTTGGAGTCGACGCGGCGGTTGAACTTGTAGTGCGCGGCCAAGAACCACCTCAGCCGGTCCCAATCGCGCCCGACCGTCGTGTTCACGAAGCGGCGCATGACCGAAGGGTCGTCGCCGATGGGGAATGCGCGGACCAGCGCGGTGATGGCGCGCGTGATCATGAGCAGACCCGTCGACTCGAGCGGCTCGACGAACGCGTACGAATTGCCGATCGCAAAGACGTTCCCGACCCAGAGCGATGCATGCCGCCCGGACTTGAACCGCACCACCCGCTCGCCCGTCATCGACGGCCAGATCGCCTTCGCCTCCGCGAGCGCTTGGTCGTCGGAGCAATGGGACGACGCGTACACGTAGCCGAGGTGGTCGTCCTCCATGATCGGGATGTTCCAGCACCAGCCGCTCTCCATCGTGCGCGCGGTGGTGTAGGGCTTGAGCTTGCCGCCATGGGGCGCGTTGAACGCGAGCGCCGAATCGGTGAAGAGGCTCGACGCGTAGCTCTCGAACGGGACGCCGAGCTTTTGCTCGAGGAGCACCGACCGGAACCCCGAGCAGTCGACGTAGAGATCGTAGGCGAGCTCACGGCCGTCCTCGGCGACGAGGTGCTTCACGGTGGGCTCGCTGCCCGCGGCCCCGGGCGCGAGCACGGCGTCGGCGATCTTGCAGTCCAGGTGCGCGACGCCGCGCGCAACCGCCGTCTTGCGCAGGTATTCGACCAGGCGCTTGTTGTCGAGGTGGTAGGCGAACGCCTGCATGGGCAAGAGCGACTGCAGCTGGTTGTTCACCTTGATGACCGGCGTCAGGTCCTTGGCCATCAGCACCGACTGCAGCGTGAACGTGCTCACGTTGCCGGTCTCGCCCATCGAGCCGAGCATGCCGATGCCGTTCACCTCCCAGTCGAAGGGCGCCTGGAACACGTAGTCGCCGCCGACGCCCCACTCGAAGCGGATGCCCTGCTTCCACGTCGGCAGCACCGCCTTCTGGAACTCCTCGACGTCGAGCTTCAGGTAGTGGTGCAAGAACGCGACGAGGCTGGGCACGCTCGCTTCGCCCACACCGATGATGGGGATGCTCGGCGACTCGATGACGGTCACCTCGACCCAGGGCAGCTGGGCGCGCAGGGCGAGCGCGGTGAACCAGCCCGCGGTGCCACCGCCCAGGATCCCGACCTTGCGGACGACGCCGGCGTTGGCGGCGTCCGGGCGGTACGCCTCGCGGTGGAGGAGCTCGTGGTTCGTGAAGAGCTGCTCCAGCCCCTCGAGGGGGTTGGGGCGATTGACCGGCGGGCGCATCATGGGGCGCAGGGTACCGCCGTCGCCCGGTTGACGCGAGCGAGGCCACGGCGAAACCTGCGCTGCATGAGCGAGCGCGTCACGATCGAACGGGATGGCCACGTCCTCTGCATCGGCGTCAACCGGCCCGACAAACGCAACGCGTTCGATCTGGAGACGATCGAGGCGCTCGCCGCGGCGTACGAGCGCCTCGGTGACGACCCCGACATCCGCGTCGGGGTGCTCTTCGCGCACGGCGCACACTTTTCGGCTGGGCTCGATCTCGCGGTGGTGGGGCCGGCGGTGGCCGAGCGCGGCCCGAGCGCGCTCGCGGGCGAGCGAAAGTACGATCCGTTCGGCGTGTGGGGCCCGCCCGTCCCCAAGCCGGTCGTCATGGCCGTGGCCGGCATCGCGTTCACGCTCTCGATCGAGCTCGCGCTCGCCGCCGACGTCGTGGTCGCTGCCTCCGACGTGCGCTTTCGCCAGCTCGAGATCGCCCGCGGGATCATCCCCTTCGGGGGCGCCACGTTCCATGCGCCGGCGAAGCTCGGCTGGGGCAACGCGATGCGCTTCCTGCTGACGGCCGAGGAGTTCGGGGCGGACGAGGCGCACCGGATCGGCCTCGTGCAAGAGGTCGTGGCGCCCGGCGAGCACGTCGCGCGGGCGCGCGCGATCGCGGGCCTCATCGCGAAGCAGTCGCCGCGCGGTGTCCAAGAGACGCTGCGCAGCGCGCGGCTCGCCGCCGAGGGCGGCCAGCGCGCCGCCACCGAGCACCTTCGCTCCGTGCTCCCCGAGATCCTCGCGAGCGAGGACGCGCGAGAGGGTCTCGCGAGCTTCCTCGAGCGGCGCGAGGCCACGTTCAAGGGGCGCTGAGCGCGCTCGACCCGCCTACTGGCAGACGAGCTCGCACTGCCATTCGACGCCGTCGCAGGTCGCTACCCCCGTACAGTCGGGGAGCATCGACTCGCAGCTCGGCGGTGGCCCCATACAACCCGGGTAACACTCGAACTGACAAGCCCAGCCGATCATCGGGTCACAGACGGCGTACGCGTAGCACTCTGGGGGTAGGTTCGGGTCGGTGCAGTCGATCACCGGGTCGGGGCAGTTGGGGTCGTCGCAACTGATGTCGCAGACCCAGTCGACGCCGTCGCAGACCGGATAGCCGACGCAACCCATCGTCGACGCGTCGGAGCAGTCGATCGGATCGCCCTGGCAGCCCTGGCAGACGAGGTCGCCGCAAGCCCACGCTCCGTCGTCGCAGATTGGCCCGGTGAACCAGCAGCCGGGGGGAGGGGGCGGGCAACCCATGAACGTGCCGTTCGCGGCCATGTCGCACCCCTCGCACGTGCGCTCGCATGCCCAGCCCACATCGGTGCACACGGCTTGGTTCGTGCAGCCGGCGGGAGGGTCGGGACACACGATGGGCTCGCCGGAGCAAGCGGGGCAAGAGTCGGCCTGGGAGCACGCCAGGGTGCCGTCGGATTGGCACGCGCAGGTCGTGCACCCGTCGGCGCTCAGCAGGCTGGCGCCGAGCTCGACCTCGGCGCCCTCGAACGAGCAGCACGAGCTCTGGCAGACCTCGCGCCCGCCCTCGCACGTGCAGGTCTGGCAGCCCGCGGTGTAGGCCTCGCCCGAATCCCGCTCGACGCCGCCGCCGTCCACACACCGGCCGAGATCGAGGACGACATCCACGACGCAGCCAGCCAGCGCGGTGGCCACGAGTAGGAGCGCCGCTAGAGCCCGGCTCATGAGGACAGTATGCCTCGGGCGGGGCGGGTTGATCGGGCGTTCTTCAGGGGCTCGCGGCATCGGGCGACCCCGGTTCGAACACCGCGCGCGAGAGCGCCGCCCCCAGCGAAGCGAGCAGCGGGCGCGTGGTCTCGTCGTACCCGTAGTCGTCGTCGTTCATCACGCCGTTGGGGTTGGCGTACACCGTCGCCGTCACGAAGAACGCGCGACCGGTTGTCTTGTCCTCGATGAGGGCGTTCTCGAGGTGAAACCCGTAGGCGCGACCCGACTTGCCGACGTACCGCACCCGATCGTCACCCATGATCTCGATGACACCGGGCGAGAGCGGCGAGTGCTCGGCCGCGCGCTTCTTGTTCGAGAAGCTCGTCGTCATCGACTTGACGAGGTGCTCGCGCTGCGCGTCCGAGAGGCCGAGGTCGACGCCCTCGGGCCGCCCCGGGTAGAGCAGCGAGACGTTGAGGCGCTGCAGGTCGCGCAGCGAGGCGTAGTTCTTGGTGGCGAAGCTCATCGGACCATCGACGATGCCGCGGCCGTCTCGGTACGACGTCCCGATGTCGAGCCCGGGGACGGGCGTGGGCTCGGGGTCGAGCGTGCTCGTTCGGCGCGCGAACACGAGCTCACGCTTGCCCGGCGGGCGAACGATCACGCGCGGGGTCGCGCGGGAGCGCTCGGCCGGCGCGCTCATGCGATGGTGAAACCCCACCGACGAAAAGCCGAGCGCCCGCATCTCGTCGTTGAGCTCGCGGTGCCCGACGATGTCGTAGAGGCGGTTGTACGAATCGTTGTCCGAGTACGACAGCATCTTGCCGATCTCTTCACCGACCCGCAGCTTGTCGTGCTTCGCGCGCCCCTCTTCGGTGCGTTCCTCTTTGTCCTCGTCCTCTTTGGGGGGCTCGCAGCCGGGCTTGGCGTCGGCGCACCGGATGATGCGCGAGCCCAGCGGAACGTCACCGCCGCTCTCGCGAGAGAGCACGCGAAGCGCGGCGACGGCGAGGAAGGTCTTGATGGCGCTCGCGGGATAAAAGTACTCGCGGTCTGCGCGGAGAGCATGCACCTGCCACGCGCCTCGGGGCTCGACGATCGTGACGAGGATCTGCAGCCGAAGCTCTTCGGCGCGCGCGAGCCACCCCTCCCACCGCGGATCGCCGGCGCGGAGCGTTCGCTCGAGCCACGCGTCGACCGCCGGAGCCGCGGCCGACGCCGACGGCGCCGCCGACGCCTCGGGCGCAGACGGCGCGACAGCGGAGGGAGCCGCTGCGGCCCCGCTGCTCGACGACTGCCTCGTCGGGGCCGGGTCGCCACACCCCAGCACGACCGCGAGCAGCACGGCCGCCCTGCCGGCTCGACGAGGGTGGTTCGACACCAGCGGACGCTAGCACTACCCTGCCCGCGATGCGGATCCCTCCCGCGCTCGTGTTGGCGCTGTCTCTCGCTGCTTGCGAAACCCCCGAGGCCGCCCAATCGGCGAAGGCGCGGGAGTGCCAGTCTTTCTTTCTCCTCGCGCGCGAGGAGGCCCTCAAGGCCAAGGCCCCACCGTCGGCGTTTCCGACGACCGAAGAGCCCGTCATGCAGCAGCGGGCCGAGCGCTACCGCGCCTACGCGAGCGCGCTCGAAGCCATCCCGCTCAAAGACGAAGAGCTCAAGCGGCGCGTGGGCGAGTACATCGCGCACGTCCGAGGTTCGGCCGAGCTCTTCGAGAAGGCCGACGCTTCCAACCTGCGCGAGGCGATCGACGAGGCGCGCAAGCGCGACGCCGAGGGACAGAAGATGACCGCGGCGATCAACACCTATTGCGGCGCCAAGCCGGCCGCCCCGTGAGGGCCGTCAGGGCGCCGAGACGCACTCGCTGAACACGCGGTGGCCGGCGGTGTCCGAGCCGTCGAGCGCCGAGCAGCTCGCGGCCTCGGTGCAGTCGGCCTGCCGTTCGAGGTCGGACGCGTCGGCGTCCTCGCAGGTGCCCTGCCCCGGATCGATCGAGTCCGCAAAGGGCAGCCCGCACTCGGTGGCCTTGTCTTCGATGGTGCCGAGCGCGACGTCGCACCGGCTCTCTTCGCACCCGGCGACGATGAGCAAGAGGCCCGTGATCACGAGCGGAGAGCACTTCACGAGCCACCTCCTGCCCCGCCGGTACCGCCGCCTCCGCCACCCTCCGACGGGAGCGGCGCCTCTTCGACGTCGATGAACGACGCCGACGGCGTAACGGTGATCGGCGCGTCGACCGAGCCGGGGTGACCGGCGAGGGTGAACGTGATCACGGCCGTACCGGGCTTTCGTGCAAGCAGGGCGACGCCGTTGTTCGGTGCCGAGAACACGTCGACGACATCGGGCGCGCTGCTGGTGGCGGCGACGACACCGTAGAGCGGAAACAGCGTCGTCGACTCGGGGTTGGTCCAGTACCCCCCTACCGTGAGCGCGACCCCCACCGCCTCCTTGATCTCCAGGCCCTCCGACACGTCGAACAGCGCCGCCGAGTCGGGGGAGATGGGCGTCCAGTTGCAGTACTCGAACCCCTCCCCCACCTGGGCCTCGACGGTGTCCAGCCGCGGGAGCGGGTCGCAAGCGAGGGCCGAAGTCGCGAGCACGAGCGCGACACGAGCGCGAAGCGGGCCGCTCACGACCCCACCGCGATCGTGATCGAGCCCGTGAAGGCACCGTAGGTCACGGAGACGGTCGCGGTGCCGGATTGACCTGACACCACCGTCACGATGTTCTCGGCCGGGTCGCTCGTGATGCTCGCGACGTTCGCGTCGGAGGTCGCCCAGTTACAGGGCAGGGCGCCTGCGAGGAGGACGTCGTCGGCGTCGGTGACGACGGCTCGGAACTTGAACGTGACCACGGTCTGCGCAGTCGCCGACACCGACCCGTTGCCGAAGTCGAGGTCGACGCCCTTGAAGCTGCCCTGAGGCGTCGCCTGCAGGATCTTGAGCGCGGCGGGCTCGACGAGCTCGATGTTGGCGAAATCGACCGGCGTGCCCCCGCGAGCCGCCACCACCGACGCGATGCCGGCACGCGACGCGGTGAGCGTCAGCCCATCCGCGTCGAGGGCGAGGAAGTCCGGCGAAGCCGAGTCGAGATCGAGCGGGCCGTACGCCGCCCCCTCGGCCGCGAGCCGAAACTGGCTGCCGACCGCGAGGAGCGGGAAGGGGCTGGACTCTCGGAGAGGGGCCAGATCGGCGTCGAGATCGCACTGGGCGTCCCCGGGCCCGGCGCAGCCGTAGGTGAACGTGGCGCGGCCGAGACCGCCGACGAGGACGACGTCCGGCTGGCGGGGCTCGGGCTCGGATTCGTCATCGCAACCGGCTGCGATCAGCAGGCCGACCGGCACAGCACGTCGAAAGAAGGAAAGAGTAGGCATTTTTCTCTCGTACGCCGCGAGAGCGTACCACCTTTGTGGCGCCCGCCCGCTCGGCGGAGCATGCTGGGAGCATGGCGCGCCGGCGCGTCTCTCGTCGTGAGGTCTTCCTCGGCTTCGGCTTCACCGTCACGCACCTGATGGGGTGCGCGCCGGCGACCACCCTCGCCGTACCCGGTCGGGCCGGCAGCCCGCAGCCAGCGTCGCCGCAGCCGCGAAGGGCAGAGAAGCCGGTACTGCCCGCGACCGAGATCGACGAGCCCACCGCGCACCACGGCGT
>CALKVR010000917.1 GCA_938004815.1 uncultured Polyangiaceae bacterium
CATCTCGACGCTGGGCGATCCCGGTTATGGCGGGACCATTGGCGATCCCACGGGTCAGATGATGAACGCGCTCGCAACGCGGGAGGGCTATGTCGCGACCAACCCCTCCTGGCCGGCGACCGACACGGTCTCGATCGCTCTGGGGACCGCGCTCGCCGGGAAGACCGTCCAGGTGCGCTTGCGCATGGGTATGGACGACGCGGGCGGCGACGTCGGCTGGGAGGTCGACGACATCGGGTTCACGGGGCTCACGAATCTGCCATTTAGCGCGCTCGTTGACGATCCGCACGCTTGCAGCCCCGGCGGTACGGGCGGCGCCGGCGGCGCAGGCGGCAGCGCGGTCGATGGCGACGGTGGCTCCGGCGCCGTGGAGCCCCGCGGCGGCGGCGGGTGCGCTTGCGGCGTCGGCCATGGGCCACCGGCGAACGGTGCCGCGTTCGGGTGGCTCGCCGGGGTGGCGGCGCTCGTCACGCGCCAACGCCGAAGGGCGTGCCGGTCACGCGCACGTCAGCCTTGGGCCTGCGCCTGAAGCCCGAGGAGCTCGGTCCGCGTCGCCAGGCCAAGTCGCGCCAGGCCTCGCTTGAGGTGCTCGGCCACGGTGGAGGGTGCGAGCCCGAGCTCATAAGCGATCTCCTTGTTCGTGTGTCCGAGCGAGGCGAGGGTCACCACTTGGCGCTGCGCATCGGTGATGGCCACGAGATCCTGGTCGAGTGGCTCGTTGCGGCGGGTCGACGACGGACCAGCGACCCTGCACGAGCGCCCGCCACTCGGCGAGGGCGTCCTCGGGGCTCCCGCGCCGGCCCCGGCTGCTCTCCATCCGTCGCACCGCGTCGACCAGCGCTCCAGCGCTCCGGCGGGCTGCGAGGTCCTCACCGAGATGCTCGACGCGCCCGCCCGGGGTGAGGACGGCCGCGGCCGTGTCGGGCCGCTCGCCACGCGCGAACCTCCGTCGTAGCCGGTACGCCGATGCCAGGTGCGCGCCAACGCGGGTGAGCACAGCGCGGCGTTGCCCGCGGACCGGCGGGCAGCGCTCGGACAGGGGGAAGGTCAGCATGACGCCGCGGCAGTCCGCTCCGCCGCAAGTCACCGTCAAATAGTCGCGCGTCGAAACGCGTTCCAAATCGCTCTCGAGATCAGCGCGCTTCGGAATTTCGCGCATCGGCGTGCCGAGCCTCCGGTTTGCAGAGTCCACCCGCGGCGTGGGGGCGTGCAGGCGTCGGACGACCTCGAGCGGAAGGTACTCCGCTACGGCCACTACCCTGTCTGCCGTCATGAACGCGATCTCCCCCGTCGAGTGGACGTGCCGGAGGTCAACGTACGGACCGGAGAGGTCGTACACGTAAGCGCTCGACCCCACTCCAATCGGGAAGGCCGCGCGGGCCACCTCGGCTATCTGCCGCACCCAGTCGGCCTCAGGTAGATCCACGGCGTAGCCGGCCTCGACGACCGCGACCGCGTCAGCCTTCACGGCGACCGGCCTCGCGCACCAGAAAAGCACACGCGCGCCAGCTCCACCAGGTTCGAGACGCCGAGCTTCGTGTGGATGCTCCGGATCTGGCTGCGCACAGTGTTCACGGATGTGCCGCGCGCGCGCGCGATCTCTCGAGCGCTGAGCCCGTCGAGGAGGAGCTCGACGACCGCCCTCTCCCCCGGGCTGAGCCGCGCAGGGATCTCGGGGCGCGGGAGCCGAAGCTCGATGAGCAGGAACTCCTCACCGTCGAGCCTGACCGTCTGCGTCGAGGCAAGACGAACCACGAGATCCCCGTCCCGCATCCTCGAGATGTTGCCACGAGCGATGCCGCCTAGGAAAGGGGCGGCAGGGTGCAGTCGAACTCCCCGATCCGCTGGGGCCCTCGCAGTGTTGGATCGAGCTACCGGTCGGCCTAGTCGATGCGTTTGAGAACATGCCGGAGGAGCTTGAGCCCGGCCTCGCAAGGGTGCCGGCCGCGACGCTCGACGAACTGGTGAGATGCTGGGCAGAGCGACGGCCCGGCGCGAAGCGCATCGACGGCAGCACCGTAACCCCTCCAGGGATGTCGCCCGTCGCGGCCGTGATCTGAGTTGACGGCGACCCGATCGCAGCCGGGTGGCGGGTCGAGTAGCGTCAGCGGGTGTTCATCGAAGGCACCCTGATCGAGAAGCTCCGCAAGCTCGAGGCGCTGTACGCCGGCACGTCGGTAGACGGCGAGCGCGAGGCCGCCCGCCGTGCGGCGGAGCGGATCCGGGCCCGGCTCGAGGAGCTTCGCGGTCGCGAGGCGGAGGTCGTGCTCGCGTACCGGCTTCACGATCCGTGGTCGCGGAAGCTGTTCATCGCCCTTTGTCGCCGCTACGGGCTGACGCCTTACCGCGAGCGCGGTCAGCGACACACGACGGTGTTGGTTCGCGCGCCGCGGACGTTCCACGACCGCACGTTGTGGCCCGAGTTCAAGGCGCTTTCGGACGAGCTCGAGGCCACCCTCGAGGAGCTCACCAACCGGGTGATCCGCGAGGCGATCAACGAGGACATCAGCGAAGCGCCGGAGGCTCCGAAGGAGCTTCCACCCCCGCAAGGTTGAGGGCGCCGCCGGAGGGGGGCTGCCTCGACATGGTCGCCGACGAAGAGCTCCGGATGAGCCTCGAGCATGCGGTCAGGCAGCAGTTCGCGCAGTCGCGACCGCGGCCACCCATCGACGATGCGCCGGACGACGAGATGGAGGTAGGCACGCGGATTCACGTCGTGCGCGATCGCCGTCGCGATCACGGAGAGGATCTTCGCCGTCCGATGGCCACCCTCATCGCCCCACGTGAAGAGCCAGTTTTTTTTCGGCCTAGAACGAGGCGTCTCAGCTCGCGCTCACGGCGGTTGTTCGTTGCCTCGACGTTGCCGTCATCGAGAAAGAGAAGGAGGCGATGCCATTGTCTGTCCAGGTAGCCGAGCGCTTTGCCGAGCGGCGTCTTTGGCGCAGCCCGACCGAGCTGGTCGTCGATCCAGGTTCTCAGCTCGTCGAGGCGCGGGCGTGTCATCGCGGCGCGCCGCTCACGCCGCGCGTTCGCGG
>CALKVR010000918.1 GCA_938004815.1 uncultured Polyangiaceae bacterium
GCTCGGAGAAGGTCGACTTCAAGCAGACCGGCTCTCGAGAAGACAACGCCGCGTATTGGATGATGCACGACTTCGGCAAGCAGATCGCGAAGGCGGCAACCGAGGCATTGGAGGGATGACCATGAAGATCACAGGGCAGGTGGGCGACACGAGCGTCACGGAGTTCAGAGAGGCGGTGGCGCGCTGGCGCCCTCGGCAAGCCGAGATCGCCGATGTCGACGGCCTTCGAGCCGCGCTATCGAACGCGGCCGTGAAGCTCACCAGCGATCAAAAGGCATCGCTTCATCGGGCCCTCGCCGGCACGATGCCGCCGCCACTCGAGCAGGCGACGCGCGCGGCGCTCGGGATTCCACCCGGTGGTTGACCGCTGCGGCTCGCGTCAGGCGCGGCAGTCGAGACGGCCGTGGGAACCCTGCGGTAAACTGGCGGGCCCACCGCATGCCGCTCTCGCACGACGACCCCTTTCCGCACGAAGCGGTGCGTGACCTCTTGGGGGTGGTCCGCGCGATCTACGCGGCGGCGAAGCAGGCGGGCGCGAGCAAGGTCGAGCTCGCGCGCATCGCGCGGGTGGGCAAAGACCTCGCCGACGCGCTCGATCTGGCGGTCTCGACACGACCCGGCACGATGGGCCGGCGCGCTGCGTGGGAGCGCGCCGAGCAAGCGACGCGCAAGGTCGGCGATCTGGTCGACTCGCTCACACCGGCCGAGCCGCTCGTGATGGCCGCGCGCGGGCGTGTGACCGGCGTCGGGGCGGTAGCGCGCAAGCGCCGCGACGAGCGGTAGCGGCGGCTCACTGACAGCCCAGGTACGCTTCGTCGTAGCCTTCGTCGCCGAACGTGATCTGGCACGTGCCGCTCGGGCAGTCGGCGGTCGTCTCGCAGAGGACGATGTTCGGCGAGACGCAGCCGAGCACGCACCCGGTCGAGGTGACGGTGCTGCCGCTCACGTTGGCGCAACACATGTAGCCGGCCTCGCAGTCCTGAGGCCCATCGCACGTGAACGTGTAGAAGTCGTCGGGATCACACGAGCCAGAGCAGTGATCACCCAGCGGCGTGAGCTTGTCGAAGCAGCACGCTTGGCCACCCTCGCACGGCGAGAGCTCCCAGTTGCCGCTGACGTACATCGGGGGACCGCAGCTCACCTGCGGCACCACCGGCATCATCGAGCCCGTCGACGTGGACGTCGCGCTCGACTGCGGGTTGCCGGTGCTGCTCGTCGAGCCCGGCATGCTCGTCGACGAGCTCGCCTCCATCGATGACGACGCGCCGCCGACGCCCACCGCGACGCGCGCGGAGCTCGACGCGGGGCCGTCCCCTGCCCCGCTCCCGCCGCTGCCGTCGGGCTCGAGGAACGAGAACTCGGGGTAGCAGGCCGCGACCGCCACGATGGCGACGCACCCGCACGCGATCCTCGAAGAGACGGCCACGATGCGGGGATCGTAGAGGGGGCGGCTCGTTCTGGGAAGCGCTACCGGCGCAAGACCACCTGCGCGAACAGATCGACGACTGCAGGCTCGAGACCAGGCAACGAGGCGTGCGCCGGCACGCGGTCGTCGATGCCAAGCCGCTCTTCGCCCCTCGGGGTCAGGACGATCATGCGGGTCTCGTTCGGAAACAGGAGCCACACCACTTCGACGCCGTGGCTGAAGTACCAGGACGCCTTCTCGCGAAGCTCGGCTTCGTCCTCGAACTCACCCTGAATCTCCGCCGCGAGGATCGGCGCGACGCGCTGATACTTTCCACGGTGGGGTCCGAGGTCGGCTCGACGCCACACCGCCGCATCCGCTCCGCGCGACTCGCCGCCGAGAACCATCCCCGCCGCGTTGCCCCCTACCGTGAACTCGGGGTGGGCGCGTCGCCAGAGCCCGAGAGCCGTCGCGACATCGTTACTCGTCTCTTGTTGGCGGTCTGCGCACGGCGGCATGAAGTAAAGCCTCCCCCCCACGAACTCGAGCCGCCCCTCGACGCGGGGCCAAGTCTCCGGCTCGTCGACGACGAATCCCTCGGGGACGGGCAGCTCGAGGGGGAACTTCACCGCCACACGGGGTACGTGGATCATCTCCTCGTAGGCCGTGGTCACGCCGACAGAATGGCACGAACCCGCGGGGCTAGCCACGAGCGCGGTCAAAAGCGAGGTGCGCTCTCGGGCATCGGCAGCACCCAACGTTTCGGCGCGAGCGAGTCGCGCTCGGCCGCGAGATCGACGTCGGGCGCGACGAACGGGGCCGATCGCCGGCCATTGAGCGAGACGTGGGCATCGGCGTAAACGGCGACGTCGCGACCGCGCGCGGCGAAGTCGTCGCGGATGATGTGCGCGGCCTCGAGGATCATGTCGGGCTGGGTGGAGAGCATCCGAATCTGCTCCGGGGTGAAGTAGTCGCGCGGGCTGACGAGGAAGCGCTCGCCGGTCGCGTGGTCGCGCGCCCAAAAGTCGATGCTGCCGTTCTTCTCGACGAGCATCACCTTCCACGCGTAGCGGATCCCGTCCTCGTTCCAGAGCACGTTTCCTGGGTAGAAATGGTGGCGGAGCGGGACGACGAGCTGAGCGATCACGTGCGCGGCCGCGAGGTAGAGAGG
>CALKVR010000919.1 GCA_938004815.1 uncultured Polyangiaceae bacterium
GCCCCGGTGGGGGCGGAGCGGGCGGCGATGGGCCGGCGTTGGTCGAGGGCTGTGACGGCGCGAGGCTCCTCGAGCCGGAGAGCGACACGTCGGTGAGGGGCCCTTGGCCGGTCGGCGCGCGGACGCTGTCGATCGACGGGCTGACGGTCGAAGCTTGGTACCCCGCCCGCGAGCCGGGCGGCGCCGCCACCGTCTACGATGTCCGCGACTACTTGCCCGCGTCCGAGCTGGGAAAGATCCCCGATGCCGCGGCGCCGCTCCAGCCATGCGAGTGTTCTCGGGACGCGCCGGTCGATGCGAGCCGGGGCCCCTACCCGGTCATCGTCTTCGTCCACGGCACCGCGGGTTTCCGCACTCAGTCGCTCGAGCTGACGTCGCACTGGGCGAGCCGCGGCTTCGTTGTCCTTGCCGCCGATCACCCCGGTCTCTACCTCAAGGACCTTCTGGGTAGCGTCTGCGGCGCGGGCAACGTCTCTCAGGATCTCGGAGGCGATCTGGCGGCCATCGTGGCTGCCGTTCGTTCGGGTACGGGGCTGGGCGACCTCGCCGGCGTCCTCGACGCTTCGCGAATCGGCATGGCCGGTCACTCCGCGGGGGGCGGAGCGATCCGTGCGCAGGGCGAGATCGCGCAGGTGCTCGTGCCCATGGCGTCCGGGGGCGCCGAGGCTGGTGCGGCGCTTCGGAACGTGCTCGTCCTCGGCGCGCTGGAGGATCAGGTGGTCGACTACGATCAGCAGGTGGCCGGCTTCGACGCGAGCCCGGCTCCCAAGCGGCTGGTCGGCTTCAGCCCCGCGGGCCACCTAGCGTTCTCCAGCCTCTGCGCGATACAGAACGATGCGGGGCAGGACATCGTAGAGATCGGGCAAGCCTACGGCGTCTGCGGGCTCTCGCTCGCGGGGGCGCTATTCGACTGCGACCCGAGCTACATGCCCGCCGACGTCGGGTGGCGCATCATCAACGAAGCGACGAGCGCCGCGTTCGAAGAGACGCTGCATTGCAACGCCGAGCGGGCCGCCTGGCTGGCGGGTGTCGCGGGTCGGCACGCCGAGGTGGCCGAGTACCGCGACGAGGGTCCCTGAGCGCGATCCGTCCCAGGCTCGACCATCCTCGCGGCCGTCGCCGCTGCGTTGGTCGTCATCCGGACGCCGTGGCCGATCTTGCGCGGTCGGACTGTATTGAAAGTTGAACTTTTAAGTTCTAAGTAGTCCGAGTTCGGGGTAAGAGTGCCTATGGGCAAGGCCGGCTGGCTCCGTGGTGTCGCGTCGGGGCTCCTGTTCGCGTCGACTTCGCTCGCTTGCAGCGACGAGGGCGACGGCTCCGGAGGCGGGGGAGGGGGGAGCGACACCGCGAACGGAGCGAGCACCAACGCGGCGACCGGCTCGATCAACGCCTCGAGCGGGAGCTCGGGCTCGACCGCCGCGACGACAGCGACGTCTTCGAGCGGAAACGGGGGTGGTGCGCCGGGGGTGGACGACCCGAACCTGGACGGCCCCTACACGTTCGATGAGGTCGATGCGTCCACCACCTCTCCGTCAGGCAACATGGTGCCGATCCACGCCGCCTTCCCGACCGGCGGGCCGACCGCGGGGCCGTATCCGGTGATCGTGGTCGCGCACGGGTTCCAGCTGCCGGCCTCTCAGTACACCTCCTACGTGCAGCGTCTCGCGTCGCACGGCTTCGTGGCGTTGACGGCCGACTATCCGGCGAGCTTCATCGGCGTCAACAACGTCGAGAACGCCCAAGACTTGATCGCCGCGCTCGACTGGGCGGCGTCAGCGAGCGAGCTCGGCGGCGCCGCCGACGCGAGCACCGCCGGCATGACCGGGCACTCGATGGGCGGCAAGCTCGCGCTGCTGGCGGCCACCATGGATGATCGCGTGCAAGCCGCGATCACCCTGGACCCCGTCGACGGCGCGATGAGCTGCTCGCCGCAGGATTGCCCCGATGTCTCGAACCTGATGCCGCTGGACATCCCGACGGGTTTTCTGGGCGAGACCCTGGATGCGATGGGCGGGTTCATGGCCTGCGCGCCGGCCGCAGACAACTACACGACCTTCTACGCGGGAACGACGGCACCGAGCCTCTCCGTGACCGTGCTCGGCGCGAATCACATGAGCTTCTTGGACGACGTGGCGTCGTGCGGCTTCACCTGCAGCTTTTGCAACGCCGCGACGCTCGACAACGCGACCGTGAACGCCCTCTCTCGGGCGTTCGTGGTCGCCTTCTATCGCCGGTACCTACGGGGCGAGACTGCGTACGACGCGTTCCTGACCGGAGCTGACGCGCAGGCGCGGTACGTCGACACCGGGCTCGCTGCGATCGAGTCCAAGTAGACACTGCCGGATGCTTGGAGCTCCTTGAAACCGCGCTCGTCCGTTTCTACCTTGGCGCCCGTGCCGAAGCCCCATCGCGCGGACGGTCCCGCACCGCTGCCTCTCATCAAAATGAGCGAGCTGGCTCGGCAGAGCGGCGTCCCGGCGCCGACCATCAAGCACTACATCCGCGAGGGCCTGTTGCCGTCGGCAGAGCTGAGGACGAGCAAGAACATGGCGTACTACGATCCGCGGCTCATCCCGCGGATCCGCGCCATCAAGGAGGCGCAGCGCTCGCGCTTCCTCCCGCTGAGCGTGATCCGCGAAGCGCTCGACGACGCCGCGCTCGATGCTCCTTTGGATGAGGCGCTCATCGCCATCGAGCACAGCCTCAAGGAAAAGGAGGGCAAGGAGAAGCGCACGCGGCGCCAGCTCATCGAAGCGGGCATGCCGGAAGAGGAGCTCGACTTCTTCGTCTCTCTCGGCGCGATCACGCCGGTCCGCGGCCCGCGGGGTGAAGACGTGTTTGCCGGCGACGACCTGCAGCTCCTTCAAACGCTGGGCGCGGCTCGTCGAGCGGGGATTTCGCCGCTCATGCTCCCCCACACGACGATCGGCCCCTACGTCAGCGCCATTCGGAACCTCGTGCGCATCGAGCTCGAGATGTTCCGAAAAGGCGTCGTGCCTCAGGCAGGTGAGAACCTTCAGGCCATCGTTCCTATCGCGACGGCCTTGAGCGAGCGGCTCGTCGTCCTCTTGCGCCGTAAGCTCCTCTTGCCCACCCTGCGCGAGATCGCGGCCGAGCCGCGCGTCCACCGCGTCTCCCGCAAACCGTCGGCGCCTACGCGAGCCAAGCCCCCGGCGCGGCGGCCGAAGCCGGCGAAGCGGCGCGCGTCGACATAGAACCTACCAGGACGCGCGAGCGCGCACGCGGAGCCCGCCGTTCGTGCCGGGCTCGATCACCGGGCGCTCGCGCGTCATCGTGACGCCGACGGCGTCGGCGGCGATCTGACACGCGATCGACGTCCCCCAGGCGGCTGCGGGGTGCATCCGCCTACGAAACGGATACTCGGCGAAGAGATCGCCGGCGCGCTCGCCGGTGGGTGACCAGAGGAGCGAGAAGCCGACGGTGTTGCGCGCCGCCGCTGTCTGCGCGTGTTTCAGCACGTTCGCGGGCGAGGGCCCGAGGACCCACACGATGCCCCCGGCCCAACGGCTGATCAGCGCGGCCCAGCCGCTCCGGGCGGCGCGCAGAAACAGATCGTCGAGCTGCGACTCACCCACTTGGTCGAGCACCGCTTGCGCCACGCACTCGAAGTAGGCGGCGTCGACCCACTCGGTGGGCGGCGGTGGTGATCGAAGCAGCTCGCGGACCTGGGGCGTGAGCTTGGCGCTGATCGTGTCGAGCAGACCGGCCCGCCTCAGGGCGCCGTTCCAGCCGCGCATCAACCCGGCGCGGGCGAGCGTCCGGCCGTCCGCGTCGAGGGGCTCGATCAGCGTCGGGGTCAACCGTGGCGACTCTACCACGTCGCGAATACGGCACATCACCGGCATCACTCAAACGGGCGGACCCGCGGTGCTCAGTCGACCAGCTCGGTCACTGCTTCGACCGGTGCGGGCGCGGTCTCGGTCTTCTCGACCTCACGCCACCAGGGGTCGATCGATTGCACGTGGCGCGGCTCGATCGGCTGGCCCAACCGCGGCATGACGAGCGGGGCAGCCGACGGCGCGAGAGCGACGAGCTGCTCGGCCGGCTCGTCCCAGGCGTGGATCGCGAGGTTGAACGTGCCCCAGTGCACCGGCAGGAACGCGCCGCCGCCCAGGAGGGCGTGCGCTTTCAGGGCGTTCTCGGGGCCGAGGTGGATGTCACCCCATGCCGGCGCCCACGACCCGACCTCGAGCATGACGAGGTCGAAGGGGCCGAGCCTGCTGCGGATCTCGGCGTACTCCGGTGTCAGCCCGGTGTCGCCGCTGAAGAAGATGGCGTGGCGCGGGCCGCGGATGGTCATCGACGACCAAGACGTGCGGTTGCGGTCGCCGACGCTGCGGCCCGAGAAGTGCTGGGACGGCGCCGCGGTGATCTCGAGGTCGCCGACCCTGTGCGACTCCCACCAGTCGAGCTCGACGATGCGCTCGGGCGCGACGCCCCACGCCTCGAGGTGCGCGCCCACGCCGAGTGACGTCACGAACGGGACGCCGAGAGGCGCGAGCTGCAAGATCGACGGATAATCCAGGTGATCATAGTGGTCGTGCGAGACGACGACGGCATCGAGCGGTGGCAGCTCGTCGATCGCGACTGGCGCCGGGTGGAACCGCTTGGGGCCCGCGAACGCGACCGGCGAGACGCGATCACCCCATACAGGATCGGTGAGCACCCGGTGGCCGTCGATCTCGAGCAGGACGGTGGAGTGACCGAGCCACGTCGCACGGAGCCCGCTGTCGACCGGCCGCGCCCAACGTTCGAGGGGGTTGACGACCGGCAG
Source organism: uncultured Polyangiaceae bacterium (assembly GCA_938004815.1). GTDB lineage: Bacteria > Myxococcota_A > Polyangia > Polyangiales > Polyangiaceae > Xiheicaenibacterium. The sequence goes on from CALKVR010000919.1 coordinate 4,796, forward strand.
CACGCCGGTCGGAACGCGGCGCTGCCTGCCGCAGATGAACTCTTTCATCGTGGCGACGGTCGTGCCCTTTTTCAGGCCCGGCGCCACCGGGTGTGTGTTGCGGAACGTGCCGCCGTCGAAACGCGGCGACGCCTGGATGCGCTCTAAGCGCGCCCCCGCTGCTCTGCTCCCGAGAACCCGCATGTCGCACCTACGATGGAAGGCCAGCCACGATCTCTTCGGTCACCGCCCAGAGCCGCTCGCCCATCGCCTCGTCTCGCGCGTGCCGCGAGCTCTTGGCGACGTTGCAATCGGCGAAGTACTCGCCATTGACGCCGTCGAGCGAGGGGTGCGCAGCGGCCCAGCATTGGGTTGCGGCCCCTTGAGCGACGTTCTTCATCGCAATGGCGGCGGCGACGGGCACGAAGAGGCGCACGACGGGGCTCATGTGCCGCGTCAGGTTCGTGGCGATGACCCCCGGATGGACGGCGTTCGCCGTCTTCGACGTCCCGGCGAAACGACGCGCGAGCGCCCGCGCGAAGAGCAGGTTGGCGAGCTTGGACTGGCCGTAGGCGCGGTTGCCGGTGTAGCCGGAGGCGAAGCTCAGGTCGTCGAACTGGATCCCCGCCGGCGGGGCCCAGTTGTGCGCGCCGCTCGAGAGCATCACGACGCGCGCGCGCTCGGCGAGCGCGCCGAGGAGACCGGTCACGAGGATGAAGTGGCCCACGTGGTTGGTGAGGAACTGGAGCTCCTGGCCGTGCCGGATCGTCCGCTCGGGCAAGGCCATGATGCCCGCGTTGCAGACGAGCGCGTCGAGCTTCGAGCCCGTGTCCAGCACGGCGGCGACGCAGGCGCGCACCGACGCCGCGTCTGCGAGCTCGCAGGCGAAGGGCAGCGACCCGCCGCCGAGCGTCGACGTCACCGCTCGCGCGCTCTCTACCGTGCGCGCGACCCCGAAGATGCGCGCGCCCCGCGCCCCGAGGACGCGAGCCGTCTCGAGCCCGAGCCCCGAGCTGACGCCCGTCACCAGGATCGTGCGCCCGGAGAGATCGATGCCCTCGGTCACTTCTTCGGCCGTCGAGGCGAAGCCGAACCCGCTCTTGCCGCTCTTGCCCCTGATCGCTGCGACGATGGACACGCCGCCATCGTGCGTCTCCAGCGTGCGACCGCAAGTTAAAAAACGTCAAGCGGCTTGGTAGGATGCCGGCACCGTGCGTCGCGTCTCCGCCCTGCTCCCCATCATCACGACGATATTGTCATCGTGCGCACCCAACGAGGTCGCGTTCGAGGGCGCGCCTTTCCCGGTGCGTGCGAGCCTGCCCGCGCCCGCGAGCCCCCAGCCGTCGGCGAGCGTCGCACCCCCCGAAGCCGCCGCGGGCGAGCCGAGCGGTGACTGTCCGGCCGGAATGAAGCTCGTCGACACGACATTTTGCCCCGAGGTCCGCCGCACCTGCCTGAAAGACGAGTACTCGAAGTCGAACAAGATCACGATCTGCCACAAGTTCCAGAAGGCCCCGCCGCGGTGCGCGGGCGGCGCGCAGCGACGGCGGTTCTGCATCGACGAGTACGAGTACCCCAACAAGAAGGGCGCGCGCTCGCCGGTCATGGTCGACTGGCACGACGCCGCCGCCATCTGCGCCGGCGAGAAAAAACGCCTTTGCTGGGAGGGCGAGTGGACGGCAGCGTGCGAGGGCCCCGAGTCGCTGCCGTTCCCCTACGGGTACGATCGCAGCCCCGAGGCGTGCAACATCGAGAACCCCTGGATCATGCCGCGGCTGTCCAAGCTCTACGACGCGAGCTCGGCCGTCTCGGGGGCCGAGCTGACGCGGCTCGATCAGGGCGTCGCCTCCGGTGCCAAGCCCGGCTGCGTCAGCGGGTTCGGCGTGCGCGACCAAACCGGCAACGTCGACGAGTGGGTGATGCTCGAGAAGAAGCGGGGCGAAGGCGGCTGGGCCGGTCTCAAGGGTGGCGCGTGGGGTCATGTGCGCAACGCGTGCCGGCCCGTCACGACCAGTCACGCGCCCGAGTTCACCTACTACTTCGTCTCGTTTCGTTGCTGCGCCGACGCCGCGCCCGCCGCCGCGGGCGGCGCGCCTCTGTGGACGCCGCCCCCGCTCCCGGCGTCGAAGAAGTCGCCATCGTCGGCGTCGCGCGGGTGGACCCCCGCGCGATAAGCCCGATAGGATCGATCGCGGTTTTCTTACTCAGCGAGGAGCGCGCCCATGACCACGCGAGCGGTCTATCTCGTCGTCGCCTTGATGTTGGCCAGCATCGTCGGCTGGAGCTGCAGCGCGGGCTCGGGGGACCCAGGGGGCACGGGTGCGGGCTCCTCGGGGACCGAGAGCAGCGGCTCCGCGGTTCCGAGCAACGGCTCCGGCTTCAACACCGGCGGCAACGATCCGAACGGGCCGACGATCATCATCACGCCGGCGACCTTCGAGCTCACCGTGATCGATGGCGCGATCGTCACCCAGGCGCTGACTGCGACCTTGAATGGCACCGACGTAACGAGCCAGGTGCAGTGGGCGTTCGAGAAGCCGTACGTCGGCGACGTGAACGCGGCCGTGTTCACGCCGACTGGGAACGCGGGCGGCACCGGCGCCGTGACCGCGACGCTCGGCAGCGCCACGGGGCAAGCGACGGGCACGGTCTACATCAAGAAGAACGTCGGGGTCGGGCTCGTCACGCCAGAGCAAAAGGCGGGGCTCGACAACCCCATGGGCGGCGCCGATCCCGCGCTCCAGGTGCTCTACCCGTACGACCAGACGGTGTTTCCGCTCGACGTGCTCGCGCCCGAGATCATGTGGAACGGCGGGCAGGGCGCCGACGTCTACAAGCTCCACATCCTGGAGACGTACTACGAGTACACCGAGTACATGGCGGCGCCGCCGCCGAGCCGCCACCTCATCGCCGAGGCCGATTGGAAGGCGATCGCCGAGTCGGGTAGCGGCGCCCAGAGCGATCCGGTGGCGGTCAGCCTGAACCGGTGGAGCAATGGCACCGCCTACGAGCCGAACGTGCGCACGTGGCGCATCGCCCAGGGCCGGCTCAAGGGCGTCGTCTACTACTGGGAGCTACCCGATCAGTGCCCGAGCGGCGGGGGCAATGGGCGCGTGCTGCGCATCAAGCCGAGCTCGCCGACGCCCGAAGAGTTCTACCAGCCCGGCGTGTGCTGGGGATGCCATACCGTGAGCCGAGACGGCAACCGCATGATGGCGACGCTCGACACGCCGGTGCCGTTCCCCCAGTTCACGCTCGACCTCGCCAATGACCCAGCCACCGTCGCCGAGATCCCCGGCGGTAGCGGGCAAGCGGGGACGTTCAGCGCCTACAACGACAACGGCTCGAAGATCCTCGTGAGCAACGACGGCGGCAGCGTCGATCAGCTGCGCATCGTCGATTCCGTGACGAGCGCCGTGCTCAACCCGAACGCGCTCGGCGATCACTGCGCGGAGCCAGCGTGGTCGCCCGATGGCAAGCACATCGCCGCCATCTGCGGTGTCAGCTCACCGGGCTGGGCGTTCGACTCTTTCAGCGGCAACCTCGTCCTCGCCGACGTCGCGGCCGACGGTTTCACTGTCTCGAACCAGCAGACGATCGTGCCCCAGGGCTCGCCCGGCCGCCCGGCGTATCCGAGCTTTACGCCTGGCTCGGAGTGGATCGCCTTTGGCCGCCCGACCTACGGCTCGCGATCGATCGAGAACGGCACCTTGTGGCTGACGGATCTGACGGGCGCTCAGACCAAGCAGCTCACCAACCTGGGGAGCGACAACACCGGTCTCGACAACCGGAGCTTCAACCCGGTGTTCGCTCCGCTCCGCGCGGGCGGGTATTTCTGGCTCGTGTTCATTTCGCGCCGCGACTACGGAAACCGCCTCGTCGGCGCGAACCGCCAGCAGCTCTGGGTGGGCGCCATCACCGACCCGCCCACCGACGCCGACCCGTCGCAGCGCGCGTTCTATCTGCGCGGGCAAGAAGACTGCGGCAAGAGCGAGAACGCGTACTTCGCGCTCGAGCCGTGCAAGCAGATCGGCGAGCCCTGCACCTCGGGCGTCGACTGCTGCGAGGGCACCTGCATCAAGGACCCGACCACGATGGAGTACGTGTGCGGCGCGCCCGAAGAGTGCGCGCAGGACGGCAACGCCTGCGTGACGACGGCTGACTGCTGCGATGCGCCGGTCTCCAGCTGCGTCGACGGCTTCTGCCAGAAGCCCCCGCCCGAGTGACATCTCCCCCCTCGCCGCAGGGGAGGGGGCCCGGGGGGGTGAAATGGCGGAGAGGCGCTACCGAGCAGAGCGACGCCGCCCGATGGCATTTCTTCACAGTTCTTCGGAGACGACCACCGCGGCCGTCGTCAGGATGATCGGCGGAGGTTCTCATGACGCGCTTTCTCTCTTGGTCGCTCGTCGCTTCGGCCCTGGTTGTTGCGGTCGGCTGCGGGGCGGCCGCGGATTCGTTCGAAGATTCGGCGAGCGAGTCGGGCCGCACGCGCGCGGCCCTGGTCGCGCCCGCCCACGGGCCGGTGAAGCTGGTCGCCCAGGCGTTCGCGGACGTTCCGCTCGACGACGCGCAACGGACCGAGATCGAAAAGCTCGCCGAGGCGGCCGAGACGCGCCACAAGAGGGTCTTCGAAGCGAAGAAGGCCGCGCTCTTCGCGCTCGCCGACCAGGTGGAGGGCGGCTCGATCGACCGCGCCCAGCTCGAGCCAAAGGCGGATGCCATCGTCGCCGCGCTGAAGGCATCTCGAGCCGAGGACCGCGCCGCCGTCATGCGGCTCCACGCGTTGCTCGACGAGGATCAGCGCGAAGAGCTGGTCGAGGCGGTGGAGGACCGCATCAAGGATCGGTTCAAGTCACGCCGCGGTGAGGGCGGCCCGCGCGCGATCGCAGAGCGGCTGGGCATCCACGACGACCAGCGCGAGCGCATCATGGACGCGGTGAAGAAGAAGATGCGCGAAGGGCGCGGCGAGGGGAGCTTCTTCGAGCGCGTGCGCAAGAGCAAGGCCGCCCTCGAGGCGTTCGAGGACGAGGACTTCGATCTCGACGAGGTCATGCCTGTCGACGAGATCGAGAAGCGGACGCAGGTGATGAAGGAGAAGGTCCTCGGTGTCACCGAGGTCGTCGTTCCGCTCCTCACCGCCGAGCAGCGGCAGAAGGCGGCCGCGCTGATCCGCGAGAAAGCCGCCGGCGACTCCGGGTTCTGAGAAACCGCTAGTTGGTGCCCTTGGGGGGCGCGGTCACCGGGATGAACGTCCCGTGCGACACGCGCTCCTTGCCCGCCGGCACGGTGCCTGGGTAGACGACGACCTTGGCTTGGCCGATGGTCTGCCCTCGGTCGGCCACCCACTCCATCCGCTCTTGCACCCAGGCCTGCACGGCGGCCTTGGCCTCGTCGGTGATGGGGCGGTCGTCGAACTTGTCGGTCTTCAGCAGCTCCTCACGATCGAAGCGGTACTCGACCTCCATCGTGCGGTTCACGTCGGCGCCCTTGGCCGCGGTCAGGATCACCGACGAGGAGTCGGCGAGGCCGAACGTGTCGGAGCCCGCGGCGACGACCTGCACGGTGTTGGCGGAGCCGCGGCCCTCGTTGATCGTGAGGTCGATGCCCTCGGCCGCGTAGAAGCCGCGGTCCTTGCCGTAGTAGAACGGGACGTGCAGCCCGCCC
>CALKVR010000920.1 GCA_938004815.1 uncultured Polyangiaceae bacterium
CCGCATCACCGCGAAGATCGGCCCCAACGGTGAGGTCCTCGGGGCCACCCCCTCCGGCGGTGGCGGCCTCTCGGGCACGGTCATCGGGTGCGTCGTCTCCCGTGTCGCGAGCGCTCAGTTCTCGCCCCCCGACGGCGGCGGTGCGACGGTGGTCATCCCCATCTCCTTCCAGCCGCAGTGACGCTGTCTCGCGAACCTGCCCCGCCCCACGCGGGGGGGGCGGGCGGCCTGGCACGAAACTTTAATCATCCTCCGGAGTGAACCGTAGGAGAGGTCTGGGCACCTCAACTCGATCAGGGACCTTGCGTTGACCCGCACGGCCCGAGTCGCTAGGCTCAAGCGCTCCCGTGGCCGCTAGGCTTCGGGGGCCCTTTCGGAGGTCCTTCATGGATCGTGTGCGCGTTCTTCGGTACCTCGCCTCCAAGAAAATGTGGGCGGCGGCCGTCCTCACGCTGGTGGTCGGGCAGGGCGTCGCCATCGCGCAGGGCACCCCGCCCGCCACTCCTCCGCCGGCAGGCCAAGGCCAGGTCGACGCGGGGCTCCAGCGGCAGGCGAACCTCTCGCCCAAGGAGCAGGTTGCCCAGGCCGACGCCGATCTCGCGCGGATGGAGCAGGCGCGGTCCACCGTTCGCCGGCAACTGATGGAGGCGCGCGAGAAGCGCGACGTCGTCAAGACGCTGTGCTTGAACGACAAGCTCACTCAGCTCAACGTCGCAGTGACGTCGGCGACCGAGCGTCGCGACGCCCTCTCGGCGGCCGCGAAGAACGGTGACGCCGACCTCGCGAACCACGAGTTCACGATCATGTCGGTCCTCCGCCAGCGCGCCGACCAGCTCTCGACCGAGGCCAACCAGTGCATCGGCGAAGAGGTGGGGGTCGTGGGCCAATCGTCGGTCACCGTCGACATCGAGGACCTGCCGGAAGAGGACCCGTCCGAGTACCCGAACTTCGGCGTCGTCGTCGAGCCCCCGGCGTGCTCGAGCTGCTTCAACTGAGCGCCTTCAAGTGACGGGCGCGCCGCCACAGCACCGCCACAGCAACAACACCGCCACAGCATGGGCGGTGGCTCCACACCGGTTGGGCGGCGAACTTATGGGCCTTTGTTGGGGGTTGCGAGCTGGAGCGTAGCCGGATAGAAGCCAACTGTTCCATTCCGCGGGGTGTGCTCGGTGCCGTCGACGGGCTCTCCACTGAAGTCACGCTTCACACCCTCGCGGGCGTGAACGTGAATCGACCGTAGGTGCCAGATACCGAGTGGTCATGAGCCGACCTGCCATCCCGAGCTTCCTCGCCGCGGCGACCTTACTTGCCCTCCTGGCTTTCGCCTCGAACGCTGGCGCCCAGGTTCAGCCCTGGCTGGAGGACCGCCGATACACCCAAGGCCGCGGTATCGAGGTCGGAGACTTCGAGCTCCACCCGGGCGTCGCCGCCGAGTTCGGTTACGACTCGAACTACTTCCACGCCGCCGACGACGAAGATCCGGTCGGCGCGCTTCGCCTCCGCATCACGCCGTCGTTCTCGGTCAGCACCCTGACGGGCCGCCGCCGCGGTGAGGACGCCCCCCCTCCGATCGTCGCCTTCCAGGCCGGCATCTACGCCACCTACGACGAGTTCATCGGCATCTCGGGGTCCGACGCCGGCAAGGCGCGGATGAACGACAACCGCAACGTGAGCGGTCGCGTCGACTTCAACGTCGACTTTGCGCCGGGCCGGGTCGTGTTCGGCAACGTGCACGGCGGGCTCACCCGCAACATCGAGGCGAACGACATCGGCACCGCCGGTGACTTCAACCGCCTGCTGCCCGACGGCGGCGCCGAGATCGGCTTCGCGCCCGGCGGGGGGATGTTCGACTGGCGGTTCGGCTACAACTTCTACGGCACGTTCTTCGAAGACAGCTCGTTCTCGAACCTCAACAACTACAACCACGAGATCCTGACGCGCGGCCGGTGGCGATTCTTGCCGCGGTCGGCGCTCACCTTCGACGGCCGCTTCTCGTTCATCGACTACCCCGACGAGGTGGTGAAGACCGACTCGCACCCGATGCGCGCCCGCATCGGCTACAACGGCCTCATCACCAACTCCTTCGCCATCCTCGTCATGGGTGGCTGGGGCGCGAGCTTCTACACGCCCACCCCGCAGCAAGACTTCGACAGCTTCATCGGCCAGGCCGAGGTGAAGTGGCTCATCACGCCCTCGCCGAGCACCGACCCGCAGGCGGCGTCGCTCTCGCTCAGCTCGCTCGCGGCAGGCTTCACGCGCGACTTCCAAGACTCCTTCATCGGCACCTACGAGGAGCACGACAGGGGCTACGTGAAGTTCTCGTACCTCTTCGCGGGCCGCTTCCTACTCATCATCGACGGCGGCGTCGCCGCCGTGATCTACCCGCCGATTGAAGATCTGGACATCCCCGACGGCTTCACGGCCATCCGCGTCGACGCCTCGGCCTTCGGCGAGTACCGCTTCACCGACTACTTCGGCCTGAACGCCACGGTGCGCTACGACACCAACATCACCGACCAGCGGATCGCTGCTGGCGCAGGCGCCCCGAGCGAGAATCTCCAGTGGCAGCAGTTTCAGGCGTACATCGGCGCGCGTTTCCTCTGGTAGCGAGTCTCGTCGTCGCGTTTGCCCTGGCCCTGTCGCTCCTCTCCGGGTGCTCCGGGTCGATGCGGAACGTCGATCTGCCGGCGCCCGAGTTCTCGACCACCCTCGGCCCGAGCGACGAGTTCGAGCTCCGCATCGTGCCGACGCGTGACGGCATCCCCAAGACGTTTCAGGTGCAGCCCGACGGCATGGTGAGCGTGCCCTACCTCGATCGGATCAAGGTGGCCGGCCTCGAGCCGCACGAAGTCGAGAAGCTCGTGCGCAGCGAGCTCATCAAGCGCGAAATCTTCACCGATCCGAGCGTGTCGGTCGTCGTCGCCGCGTACAAGTCGAAGAAGGTCGAGATCCTCGGTCAGGTCTCGAAGCCCGACGCATACCCCTTCACCCAGGGCATGACGCTGCTCCGGCTCGTGTCGCTGGCCGGCGGCACCAAAGAGCTCGCCGACGATGACGCAGTGACCATCCGTCGCAGGCTCAAGAACGGAACCGTCAAGGTCGTCGAGGTCTCGATCGACGACATCATCGCCAACCGGATGCCCGACATCCCGCTCCAGGCGGGCGACTCCGTGAACGTCCCCAAGACGCCTCTGTAGCGGCGACTCAGTTCTTGCGGCCGAGCTCCCAGTGCTTCTTGCCGTCCTCGCCGATGGTCGGCTCGTCGACGCGGAGCATGCTGAGGGCAACCTCGCGCACCCGGCTGCCGCTCTCTTGCTGGAGGCGGATTCGCTCGCCGTCGCTCATCACCACGGTGCAGCGCCCGAACGCGAAGTGAGTCACGATGTCGCCCTCTTCGGGGTAGTACTCGGGGCCGAGATCACGCACGGGGCGCTTGGGGATCGGCATCGCCGGCTGCGCCGGTTGAGGCGGCGTGGCCTGGAGGCCCGGGCTCGATGGCGCTTGCGCGGGCCGCTCGACGGCCGGTGACGCGGCCGGCTCGGGCGCGACGGGCACCGCAGACACGGCGGGTGCGGCGACGGGTCGCTCGACGCGAGCTGTCGAAAGCGCCGCCCGCACCTGGACCGCGCCGACGAGCGCAGCAGTGAGGACGCCGCCGGCGTGCTGCGGACCGCCGCCGGCCTCACGGGTGAGGTGGACGTAGAGGGTGGTCTCGCCCGCGGCCGTGACGTGGCCCTGGGCCGACGTCATGTCCCAAGCACCGCTGAGAGACCGCTCGGCGCGTGAGCCGTCTGCGGTGATGACCGAGAGCTGCGGCTCGTGGATCTCGCCGCTCGCCTCTACCCATATCGGCTGCCGGCCGAGGGCGTCGCCGAGCGCGCGCAGCGCCTCCACGAGCTCGTCGCCCGTGTCGGGGCTCATCATCACCCACCTGGTCAATTCGGTCGTTTCCACTCGCGCTTCTCCGTCAGGGTGGTGTCGGCAACGTCAGGTTCATCTCGAGGTGCTCGTCGGCGCGTTTTCGTGGCGCTTCGAGGTCACCGGCGACGGCGGTGAAGCGTTCGGCCGCGAGGCCCGCCTTGATGAGCGCGGCGCGGACGGCGTCGGCCCGCGACGCCGCGAGCTGTTCGGCGCGGGCCGACTTGTCTCCGGCCGCGGCGGGGAACGCCTCGACGATGAGGATGGCGCGATCGCTGCGCGCGGCCACCGCGCGCGCGAGGACGCGCAGCGCGCGGTCCATCTCGGCGGGCACGTTCGAGCGGCCCGCGCCGAAGCGCGCCGGCGACGAGAACGCGACCTGGCTGTCGGCGCCGATGGTCACGAGGCTCTTGGCTCCAGGCTCGGGGCAACCGTCGAGATCGGCGTTGCCATCGAGGGTCTCGGCCGCGTCGGGGCACTTGTCGGCGTCGTCGAGCACGCCGTCGCCGTCGTTGTCGTTGTCGGGGCAGCCGTCGTCATCCGACACGCCGTCTTTGTCCTCACGCGCGTTGGGGCACTTGTCGGACTTGTCCGGCACCACGTCGTTGTCGTTGTCGGGGTCGGGGCAACCGTCCTCGTCGCGGAAGCCGTCCTTGTCCTCGGCGCCGGTGGGGCAGGCGTCTTTGGCGTCGGGGATGCCGTCGCCGTCGTTGTCGGGCTCGGGGCAGCCGTCGTCGTCCTGGAAGTTGTCCTTGTCTTCGGGCTCGTTGCGACACCGGTCGGCTTCGTCGGGGATGCCGTCGCCGTCGTCGTCGTCGTCTGGGCAGCCGTCGTCGTCGCGGTAGCCGTCCATCGTCTCGGCCTCGTCACGGCAGCGATCGACGGCGTCGGGGATGCGATCGCCGTCGTTGTCAGGCTCCGGGCAACCGTCCGCGTCCTCGAAGCCGTCCTTGTCCTCGCGCACCGAGATGCACGCGTCGTCGCGGTCGAGCACGCCGTCGCCGTCGGTGTCGAGCCCGCGCGGCGTGTACGCCACGCCGAACGAGAAACGAAAGCGCGGCGACGTGGCGCCCGCGTCGGTGAACGGGATGGGGC
>CALKVR010000921.1 GCA_938004815.1 uncultured Polyangiaceae bacterium
GTGGAGGGGGGCGCGGCGGGCGAGCTGCTCGCGCCAGCTGTTGGACCCGAGCCCTTCGGCGGACTCGCCGAAGGCGCGAGCCTGGGCTCCGCCGCGATCGGCTCGGCCGTGCCAGCGGGGTCGGCGCTCTTCGGTGGTGGGTCGGCATCTTGGCACCCCGACACGGCGAAAAGGAGCACGCACCAGCGCGTCATGGCGTCAGAGAAGGCCGCTGGAGGGCGGGCCGAGGATGGTCATAGGTGAACGGCACCGACGGCTAGGCTATATCCTGGCCCCGGGATGGACCTCTACTTCATGTCGCCGCCGCCGGCGGGCTGGTCGCTCCGCGGTCGCGCCAACTTTCGCAGCCGCGCCGCGGCCGAGGTCGACGCCGCCGGCGCGCGTCTCGAGTGGCTCGCGCTCGCCGAACGCATCGAGTCGCTCGGCGGTACCGTCGTGGTTTTGGAGCCGCCCGACGACGCGCTCTCCGGCCTGCCCTACGCGGCCGAGGCCGGGCACCCGCTCCCGCCGCTGAAGCCGGGGGGCAAACCGCGCTTCATCTTGCCGCGCATGAAGCCCGAGCACCGTCGCGCCGAGAAGAACCTCTGGGCTCGGTTCGCGGCCGAGCTCGGCTTCGAGGTGATCGAGCTGGGCGTGGGCATCTGGGAAGGCCAGGGCGACGTCGCCAAGTTCGACGGGTGCACTCTCCTCTTTTGGGGGGGCCGCACCGACCGCGTAGGCGAGCAGGCGGCGCGCACGCATTTCCCAGGCGAGGTGATCGAGCTCGAGATCCGCGAGCCGGCGTTTCACGGCAACATGGGGGTCTTGCCGCTCGACCACGCCGACACCCTGATGGTGTGCGCCGACGTCCTCGAGGACGACGCGCTCGCGGTGCTCGAGGCGCGGTTCGGCAAGGACCGCATGCACCTCGTGTCAGAAGAAGAGATCCGGCTCTACGCCACGAACGGGCTCCCGATCGGCGACACGGTCCTCTGCCCGAGCATCGTGCCGGATCGGGTCCGCAAGGTGATGGAGCGGTCAGGCATGAGGGTCGACATCCTGCCGATGCCCGAGCTCTGCGAAAAGGCGGGCGGCGCGTCGCGGTGCCTGGTCGCCAAGTTCGAGAACGCGCCGGAGCTGACGATCCCGCCCGGGTTCACCCTGCCCTCGGTGGCGAAGCGAATCCGCGGTTAGGGTTTCACGAGAGCGTGCCGTTCTGGGCACGTGGTCCCTCGCCCTAGCGCTTTGCTGCTCCTGACGGTCGGGTCCCCGCTCCTCGCGGGGTGTGAGCTCGAGATCTGCCCCGCCGACCTCGCTCGCGACGAGCCCGAGACGCTCGCCACCGCGGACGACGCCATCATCGGCGGCGTCGTCGATGACGAGCACCACGCGACCGTCGCGCTCCTCTTTCAAACACAGAGCGGTGGTACCGGGCTCTGCTCGGGGACCATCATCGCCAAGCAGGGTGACGTAGGGCATGTCCTCACCGCTGCGCACTGTGTCCAGGGCGTCGTCCAGCACGTCTACGAAGCGACCGACTGGCGGAGCTGCACCTCCGGAACCGACCCGGGGTGTCGCGCGTCGTACCTGCCCACGGCGTGGCAGGCGCACCCGGGATACGACCCCTCGACGTACGCCTACGACTTCGCGGTCGTGACCTTCAGCGGCGCGACCGAGGCGACGCCAGTGGTCCCCGCGGTGGCCGGTTACGACGGCCTCGAGATCGCCGACCGGGTGGTGCTGAGCGGCTTCGGGCGCACGTACGCGGGGCCGGCGACGGGCGAGCCGACGCAGAGCCTCCGGCACATGGTCGAGGTCCCGGTGGCGTCGGCGGGCGCGGCCTATCTGCGCTTCGATGCGTCGACGGGCAAGACGGCGTGCTTCGGCGACTCGGGCGGGCCCGCCTACGCGCTCGTCGGCGGTGAGCTGCGCGTCGCGGGCGTCGCGTCGACTGCCGACGCCGATTGCGCCCACGTTGCGACCTATCGTCGCGTCTCGGACGTCTACGACTCGTTCATCGCCCCCATCATCGCGCCTGGCGAGGCGCCCTGCGATGCGTGTGGTGGTGGCGGCGGCGGCCAGGGCGGCATGGGCGCCGGCTCGACGAGCACGTCGGGAGGAGAGGGCGCGGCTGGCGGTGGCTCCGGGGCAGGTGATGGCGACGGCGGTGCGGACGGTGGCGTCGATGTCGACCCCGACCCTGGGTGCATTCCGTTGGAGCTCCGCTGCAGCGTCGAGGCGCTCGGAGCGGGCGCCCCCCGAGGTGGCATCGGCCTCCTGGCATTCGCGGCGTGGCTCGTGCGTCGCTCGCGCGAGAAAAAGCGGACGGCGCGATTCTCGGGTTGAGCCGGCCTCTCGTTCACGGCGACCCCGGCGCCTACCGAGGCGTGTATGGTGAGGCGGCCGTGTTCGCGGAGCTCCACTATCCCACCGAAGCCATTCGCAAAGCCTCCGGGCCCCTCGTGGCCATCCGCAGCGACGCCGCAGGGCGCCCTCTCGCCGCGGCCGCCGGCCGCATCATCCAGGCCCCGATCGGTCGCGTCTGGGCCCTCGTGTCGGACGCCGCGAGCTACCCCGGGCGGGTGCCGATGCTCGAGAAGGTGGAGCGCAAGGGAGACCGGGTGGTCGTCGGCCTCAAGTTCGGTATCAGCCTCTTCTCGGTGAAGTTCTCGTTCACCGCGTCCGTGGCCAGCGTCGACGAGCGCGTGGTCGAGCTGAAGCACGTGTCCGGTGAGCCGGACAACCTCGTGCTTCGGTACGATCTCGAGCCGCTCGATGACGGTACGGTCACGCTCGTGCACGCGGGGATCACGTTCGACCCCGACTCGCTGGGCTGGCTCGCCAAGTACTTTTTACGGAATCACCCCGAGATTCGCTACGGCATCTTTCCGGGCTCGGCGGTGGCGCTCGTCGAGAGCATGCGGCTCGCCGCCGAGGGCAAGCCATGAAGCGATGGGCCGCGCTCTCCACCCTCGCCGTCTCTGCGTGTGCCGACAAGGCCGAGCCCGCGCCGCCGGGCGCGGCGTCGACGGCCCTCGTGGCCTCGGTCAGCGCGCTGGCCAGTGCGGCGCCCGCGGCGCCGGTCGTGCGACTCCAGGTGCCCACGAGCGCGGAGTGGCCGCGCGTCGTCTTCGCGCCGATGAAGATCGCCTATCGGCGTGCGCCGTCGCTGGTCGAGGAGCCCGCCACGATGACCCAAGAGGCGAAGGCCCGGTTCGGGGCCGACGCCTGGAGCCTATCGACGCGGACCAAGACCGGGGTCGAGCTGCACGTGACCGAGCTCGGGCCCAAGGCCGATCACGATCGCAAGCGATGGTTCGCCGAGCTGCTCGACGGCGCTGCCCCCGGCGAGGTGCTGTTCGACGACGACGACGCAGTGGTGAAGCGCGCGCGGCTGCTCGGGGCCAAGGCGAGAGACGGTACGCCCCGCCTCGCGGCCACGCACCTCGAGGTGGCGGCGTGCAAGCGCCTGGGTGAGACCGACTACTGCGTCGCGGTCACAGGGAGCGTCGACCTCGCGATGAGCAAGCCGGCGCTGACCGACGAGCAGGCGATGGAGGTCGTCGCGGTCGTGCGCTCGCTCGAGCGCACGAAGTAGGCAATGCCCCTCGTGCGCCCGGCGCCGAGCGCGCTCACCACCAGAAGAGGATGCCGGCGCGGAAGAGGCCTGCGCCCGACGTATCCGTGGTGTTGCCCAGGCCGTCCGTGAACTCGGGCGGGCTGTCGTCGATCTTGTGCCTGATCAGCGCGAGCGCGTCGATGTGGAGCGCGATGTGTCGCGCGATCCGGAACTCGACGCCGAGGCCGCCGTGTCCGCCGAAGTAGTCGTGCTCCACCTCGGCCGACGAGTCGTAGTGGTAATCGTCGTAGTAGCGGCCGTAGTAGTAGTTCTCCGACGTATCGATCCAGGCGTGCGACAGGTGCACGCCACCGATGCCGTAGACCTGCACGCGGTGCTGCGGGTTGAAGTAGACGACGCCCGAGAGCGCGCCCGAGAGCTCGACGCGATCGTTGCCGTGATAGTCGTTGCCCCCGAGGACGTCGGTGCCGAGGTCGAAGGCGAAGTAGGGGCTCGGCCGCCAGCGGAAGCTCGCGCCGACGCCGCCCATGCCGACGTCTTCGTAAACGCCCTCGCCGGACGGGAACGCCGCACCCTCGAGGCGGAGGTTGAGGCCGAACTTTTCGGCCCACCTGCGCCGCTTCTTCTTGGGCGCGGGAGCCGGGGGCGGCGCGGGCTTGGCCGTCTTCTCGACGACGATGACCTTGTCCGTGTCGTCGTCGACCACGACGACGGTGTCGCCGTCTCCCTCGACCTCGACCGTCTTCTTCTTTTTCTTCTTCTTCTTCTTCTTCTTTTTCTTCGGAGCTTCGGCGGGCGCCTCGACGTCGGCCTCGCCGACGTCGGCGTCGGCGTCGGCCTCGACGTCCGGCTTCGGCACGTCGACCTCTTCGCAGAACCAGGAGCCCGGCGGGCAATCGTCGTCGGCGTACGCGACGTTCGCGATCGACAGCGGAAGGACGAGGCTAGGGAGGACCCACCAGCGGCGCATCATCGGACTCCTTGGGCCCCGCCGGGTGGCGGGATGAAAGAACGTACTGTCTGGCCCTTGCGCCATGTTAGCAACCGAAGTGCCACCGTTCACCTCCCTCGACGCGCGGCTTTTGGGCGCGGCCCGGTCCGACTGTGAGCTATGGTTCACACCCCCTATGGCAAGGGTCGTCCTCAAACCGGGGCACGTTCGGCCGGTGCACACGGGCCACCCCTGGGTTTTTCAACAGGCGGTGGCCCGCATCGAGGGCGGCGCGCTCGCGGGCGACGAGGTGGGGGTCTTCGATCCTCAGGGGCGCTTCCTGGGGCGCGGCCTATACAGCCCGAAGTCGGCGATCCCGGTTCGTCTGTTCACCCGCGCCGATCGTCCGATCGACGGCGCGTTGTTTCGCGAGCGCTTCGCGCGCGCGATCGAGCTCCGGCGTGAGCTCGGCCTGCCCGCGTCGGATACCGACGCTTACCGTCTGATTCACGGCGAGGGCGACGGGCTGCCCGGCCTCATCGTCGACGTCCTCGGCGACGTGGTGAGCGTGCAGCTCAACACGGTGGGCGTCGCGCGGCGTGAGGGTCTCGTCTACGGCGCGATCGAAGAAGCGCTGGCTCCCCGCGCGATACTCGACCGGACGGGCGAGATCGCGGCGCGCATCGAGGGGGTCGCGGTCGGGCGCGGCCTCGTGCGTGGGGCGCCCGACGTCGATGCGCTACGCTTTCGCGAGCGCGGCTTCGCCTACGAGGTGCCCATCACCCTCGGGCAGAAGACGGGGTACTACCTCGATCAACGTACGCTTCGCGCGCGGGTCGAGGCGCTCTCCGAGGGCCGCACCGTGCTCGACGCCTACTCGTTCATCGGCTCGTTCTCGATGGCGGCCGCGCGGGGCGGCGCCGAGCGCGTCGTGGCCGTCGACGAGAGCGCGCTCTGCGCCGAGGTCGCGGCCGAAACGGCGCGGCGCAACGGCCTCGCCTCGTCGATCGAGGTGCGCAAGGCCGACGCGCACGCCGCGCTCGAGCACGCGGCGAACGAGGGCGGCTATGACCTCGTGCTCTGCGACCCGCCCAAGCTCGCGCCGTCACGCGGTAAGCGCGACGCTGCCCTCGCAGCGTACCGGCGCCTCGCGCGCTCGGCCTGCGCCGCGACCAAGCCGCGAGGGCTCCTCGTCATCTCCTCGTGCTCGGGCGTCGTGTCCCACGACGAGCTGGTGCGGGCGCTCGCCCTCGGCGCGCGCGAGGCGAACCTCCAGGCGCTGGTGCTCGAGCGGCACGTGCAAGCGCCCGATCATCCCGTCCTCGCCGCGTTCCCCGAGGGGCTCTACCTCAAGAGCGTCATCGCGCGCGTGGAGCCGCTCGGTTGAGCGGGCCGGCGGGCCTCGACGCGCTCGGCGCCGAAGCGGCGCGGGCGCTCACCTGCGTGGCCTTCGATCTCGACGACACCGTGCTCGATCACGGGCGGCTCGGCCTCGAGGCGTTCGCCGCCCTGCACGCGCTCGCGCGCGCCGGCGTCGATCTGGTGGCGACGACGGGCCGACCGTCGGGCTTCGCCGAGGTCGTCGCCCGGCAGTGGCCGGTGAGCGCGGCCATCGCAGAGAACGGCGCGGTGGCGTGGGAGCGCGGTGCAGACGGTCGCGTCGTCGTCTCCGATCCTCTCCCGAGCGGAGAGCGAGCCGAGCGGCGCGCAGAGCTCATGCGGGTCGCGGCCGCGATCCAGAGCGCGTTCCCGGCGATCGATCTCGCCGACGACAACTGGGCCCGGCGCACCGACGTGGCGCTCGACATCGGCGAACACCAGCGCGTCGAGCCCGACGTCGTGGCGCGGGCGCGCACGCTGGCCGAGTCGATGGGCGCGCGCACGTTCGCGTCGAGCGTTCACATGCACCTCACCTTCGACCTGTCCGACAAGGCGACCGGGTTCGCGGCCCTGGCGACCCGGCGTGGCCGCGATCCGGTCCGAGCCCTCGCCGAGGCGGCGTTCGTCGGTGACAGCGGCAACGACGCGGCCGCGTTCGCTGCGTTCGGCCTCACGTTCGGCGTGTCGAACGTGCGTGCCCACCTCACGGCCCTGCCCGTCCCGCCCCGGTTCGTGTCGCCCTCGCCGATGGGCCGCGGTTTCGCCGAGGTCGCCGATCGCATCTTGGCCCTGCGGGTGTAGGGTGGTGCAGCCCCGATGAGCGAGAGCGAAAAACGTGACCCGGAGCCGCGCGTTCGGCGCTCGACCCGCCCGCCTGGTCGCGGCTACGAGGTCGGCATCGCTCCCGCCTCGTCTCCGACGTCGGCGCGGCGCCCGCCGCCTGTCGCCGGCGGTTCGCGGCGGATCGCGCGCGGGCCCGTGCTGCTCTCGATCGACGCAGAGGTCGAGCGTCGCTACGGCGACGATGGGCGCGAGCGCGTTGTCGCGCTCCTCCCCGACGCCCACGCCGAGGAGCTACGCCGCGGCCACCCCAGCGCGCTCGAGGCCCACGATATCGATGCGGTGCGGGTCTATCTGGAGATCGCGTCGCGCGTGCTAGGGATGGACGCGAACGTCGTTCAGGATTTGGGTCGCCTCGCCGTCGATCGTGAGCTGGCGCCCTTCGTGAAGACGCTCGTCCTGCCCGGGAGCCTGCCCGACGTGCTCAAACGTTGCGTGACCATCATCGCGCGGTTCCTCTCGTTCGGCTCCTGGCAGCTCGTCCGCGCGACCAGCGAGATCGGGACCATACGGGTCGACGACGTAGGCGTGCTGTCGCCGCTCCTTCGCGCTTGGTTCCTGGGCGTGCTCGAGGGCGTCTCGCGGCGCTCCGTGTCGCCCGACGCCGTCGCGGTCGAGATCACCCGCTCCGATGCGGCGTCTGCGTTCGAGATCGACGTGGTCCTCGACACGAACCCATTTCGGGCGCAAAACTCTGCCGCGCCGAGCTCCGAGCCGCACGCTCCTCGATGACCACCTCAGGCAGCATCACGGCGAGCGCCCCCACGCGCACCGCCGCCTCGTACCCGATCACGCTGCGCGGGCAGCTCCTGGACAAGGCGCCGATGTACGCGGGTGGCGCGGTGCTGGTCGCCGTCCAGCAGTTCCTCATGGCCCGGCGCGACTTCTTGGTCCGCGACGCGGTCGACGCCGCGATCGACATGCGCGCCGACGCCGCGCGCGCGGCCGCGCTTTTCATCTTCGGTGTGAGCATCGTGGCCGCGATCGTGCGCGTGCTCTCTCGCCTCGCCATCTTCACCGCGGGTCGCAACGTCGAGTACGAGCTCCGCGCCGTCTTGCTCGACCGGCTGCAGCGGCTCGGGCCCTCGTTCTTCCGGACGATGCCGACGGGCGACATCATGAGCCGCGTCACCAACGATCTCACGCAGGTGCGCCTGCTCGTCGGCTTCGGCGTGCTCAACGTCGCCTCGAGCCTGCTGTCACTGACGAGCGCGCTCTACGTCATGACCTCGATCTCGGTGAAGCTCACGCTCGCGAGCTTCGTCATGCTGCCGGCGCTGTGGCTGGTGACGCGGTCGTTCTCGATGCGCATGTTCACCCGCACGCGCGAGAACCAGGAGGCGATCGGCGCAATGAGCGACCGCGTGCTCGCGAGCCTGGCCGGCGTACGGGTGGTGCGCGCGTTCGGATTGGCGCCGAGCGAGATCGTCGCGTTCGAGAAGCGCAGCCTCGACTACCTGGACAAGGGCCTGGGGCTCGCCCGGGTGCGCGGGTCGATGTTCCCGGTCATGGGCTCGATCAGCGCGGTCGGGATGCTCGTCGTGTTCTGGTACGGCGGAGCGCAGCTCGAGTCGGGCGAGATCTCACCGGGCGCGTTCGTCTCGTTCTACCTGGCGTTCTACCGCCTCATCTGGCCGCTGCTCGCCCTCGGCTTCGTATCGGCGATCGTGCAGCGCGGGCGCGCCGGCTACGAGCGGCTCCGCGCCGTCTTCGAGGCCGAGCCCGACATCGCGAGCGGCCCGCTCGTCCGAGACACGCCGGTGAAGGGCCACGTCGAGGTGCGCGATCTGTCGTTCGCCTACCAGGGAAAGCGCGACGTCCTGCGCGGCGTCTCGTTCGACGTGCCGGCGGGCTCCTCGCTCGCCATCGTGGGGCGCACCGGCTCCGGCAAGAGCACGATCGCCACCCTGCTCTCGCGCCTGATGCCCACGCCCCCGGGCTCCGTGTTCCTGGACGGTGACGACGTCTGCGACCTCGCGCTCGATCGCGTGCGCGGCAGCATCGGCTTCGCGCAGCAGGACGCGTTCCTGTTCTCGACCACGGTGGCCAAGAACATCGGCTACGCGCTCGACGAC
>CALKVR010000922.1 GCA_938004815.1 uncultured Polyangiaceae bacterium
GCGTCCACATCCGCGATCAACGGCAGGACGGCCGTGAGCGCGGACCGCACGTCGAGCCGCGACAGGAGCTGCTGCTGCGCGAGCTCGAGGGTCGCGAGTGCGCGGCCCCCCGGCGTCGCGAGGCGATCGCCGGCGAGGAGCGCCAAGAGCTCCATCTCTGCGCGACGCCACGCCCCCTCGCCGAAGACCGCGCGAACGCGCCGGATGCTCGCGAGGTCGTCGGCCAGCGCGGCGGCGCCGGCCACCTCCTGCGATGCGGCGCTCCCCTCCGCAGCTCGCTGGTCGGCCTCGAGCTTCTCGAGCTCTGCGACCATGGCGCGGCGGGGGCGGCGCGCCTCCTTGTTGTCCTCGGGCAGCTCCCAGCGCAGCACCGTGAGCGGCGTGACCCCGAGCGCACGGGCGAGCTCGGTACGCGTCCTGCTCCCGCGCAGGGCTCGGATTCGGTCCGGAGTCATGCGATGCCCCGAGGGTAGTCCGATACCCCCGCGGCTGTCGAAGTGGACTTTCACCGAAGGTTCACCGCGCCTCGACGGCGGCGACCGCGATCCGACACGCACGGGCTCTATCAAGCGCGGACATGAAAGACGCGATCTCGATGTCCGCGCTGGTCGCGGCCGTCGCGCCGCTCTTGTGCACCCCGCCCCTCTCCGGGGACGAGCCGGCCTCGATAGCCACCGACGCCGAGGTGCATTGCAGCGCGACCGCCGACGTTCGTGTCATTTTGGTGGCGATCGATGGCGTGCGTTGGCAAGAGGTCTACGAGGGGACCGATCCCGCCCTCGTGGGCGACCGCCCGCGACGCTCGGCCCAGGCGCTCGTTCCGCACCTCCACGCGCTCGCCAAGAGGGGGATCGCGCTCGGTGCCCCTGGCCACGGGGAGGCGTTCTACGCGAGCGGCCCCAACTTCGTTTCGCTGCCGGGCTACACCGAGATGCTCACGGGTCGCCCCGCCCCTTGCCAGGAGAACGACTGCACCGACAGGCCGAATTGGACGCTGCTAGACGCGTTCCATTCGACGGGCAGCTCGGTAGGCGCCATTGCGTCGTGGGCGCCCATTGCGCGCGTCGCGGCAGCCGACCCCGAGGTCGGCCTGATCTCGGCGGGCCGGGTGCCCTCCGATCGCGTGCGCGCGCTCCCCACCATGCAGGCAACCTTCGATGCCGGGGCGCGCGCCGGCGCTTCTCCGGGGCACGGCGACTACCGGCCCGATGCATTTACGCGGGCCATCGCGCTCGGCGTCCTGCAACGGGAGCGACCGCGCTTTCTCTTCGTGGGCCTCGGCGATACCGACGAGCACGCCCACGCCGGCGACTATGGGGCGTACCTCGACGCCCTCGGCCTCGCCGACCGGTTCGTCGGCGACGTGATGGAGCTCGCCAGCGCCTGGCGCAAAGAAGGAGAGGAGACGATCGTCGTCGTGACCACCGACCACGGCCGCAGCGCCGACTTTCGCAACCACGGCCGCGCGTGGGCCGAGTCCGGTCGCGGGTGGCTCATCGCGGCAGGAGGCCCCATCCCCGCACGCGGATTCGTGTCGTCGCCGCGACCGCGACACCTCAAAGACATCGCGCCCACGCTCGCCGCCGTTGCGAAGCTCCCCATCGAGCGCCGCGGCGACTCGGGCGAAGTGATCACCGAGATGCTCACGTCGTGCGAGGTTCGCTGAAGAGCCCGCTCGTTAGAAGCCCATGTCGGGGCCCGTCTGCCAATTCGTCGACGCGGGCGGCTTTTCGGTGGGCTTTTCGGCCGGCTTGACCGGCCGCGGCAGCGGCCCGGGGCGAACCGGCTGAGGACGCGGAGGGGCGTCCGTCGTCGGGGCCTGTGGCTGCGCGTCCGGCTCCGCCGGCGCCGGTGCCGGCGCGGGCTGCGCGTCCGCCGGCTCGCTCGTCTCGAGCACCTCGGGCGCGAGCACCGTCGAGGCCGCGGTCGACGTGGCCGATGGAGCTGCAGCGGCCTCACCTTTGGTCCGGATCGTCATCCAGGTGATGGTCCCGCCGATGGCAAACGCCGCCGCCGCCGAGAGCAACCACCAGCCGAGCCTCGAGCGCTGCGGCGCCTCCTCGGCGGCCATCGTGACGCTGTTCTCGACCGGCGCCATCACCGACGTCGGCATGTCGGGCACGGGCGGCATCGGCGGCACGGCCGGCGGCGGCGGGAAGGCCGACTGCGGAATCTCGAACAACTCGCCTTGCGCCCTCGCGAGCGACTGCATGCGCTCGACCACCGCGCGCGATCGGCGGGGCGCGAACGGCAGAAGCTGGAGCGCCAGCTCCGCCGCCGACGTGACCCGCAGCTCGGGCTGCTTGGCGAGGCACCAGTGGACGACCTCGACGAGCTCGGGCACCAGATCGGCGCGCAAGGAGGAGAGCGCATCGGGATCTGTCTCGATGATCGCCGCCGAGACCTCGGGCACGGTCGCCCCCTTGAACGGCAGCCGCCCCGAGAGGAGCTCGTAGAGGACGACCCCCATCGACCAGAGATCCGAGCGCGGCCCGGCGTCTTTGCTGGAACGCACCGTCTCGGGCGCCATGTAGTGGGGCGTCCCGAGCAAATCGCGCGTATCGACGTGTCGCCGCAACGTCGTCGAGATCGTCTCCGCGTCGATGATCTTCGAGATCCCGAAGTCGAGGAGCTTCACCGTTGCCCAGCCGTCACGACGCACGGTCAGGAACAGGTTCTCGGGCTTGATATCGCGGTGCACCAAGCCGGCTGCATGCGCCTCGGCCAGGGCCTCGCAAGCCTGGATGACGAACTCGACGGCCTGGTCGACGCTCAACGTGCCCGTGCGCAGGAGCATCGCGCCCAGGTCTTCGCCCTCGAGCAGCTCCATCACCATGTAGGGGACCCCGTCGTGGAGGAGGCCGACGTCGAACACGCGACAGACGAAGTCGCTGCGGAGCTGTGCGGCGGCGCGCGCCTCCTGGAGAAAGCGCGACACGACGTTCGGGTTGGTCGCCAGAGCCGGTCTCAGGACCTTGATCGCATACCGCTCGTTCAAATGCAGATGGCGGGCGCTGTACACGACCGCCATCCCGCCCTCGCCCGCCAGCCCCTCGATCTCGTACCGCCCCGCAACCATGTCGCCGCGATCGAGCGCAGGCACGCTGCCCTCCAGCCCCAAACGTAACGGTGCCGTCAGTGTCTGGGCCGTTATCTGGTCGCGACGATTGGACTGCATGGGAACTATCCGGCTCGATTGGTCATCAGAACCCCATGTCGGGGCCACCGCTCCACGTGGTCGGCTTGCCGGTCTTGGCGGGGCGTGGCGAAGCAGGGCCCGGCCGCGCCGCCGGGCGAGCGTGCTCTCTGTCGGGCTCGGCGCTCGGAGTGGTCGTGGACGCGGCCGCGGATGGCGCGGTCGAAGTGTCTGCGGAGGCGCTCGGCTCCGGCGCGGGGCTCGAGGGCGCGACGACCGGCGCCCCCGCGTCGGCCTGCGCCGATGCGGTGGCAGTTGGGCGGCCCTGTTGGGCGAGATAGAACGCCAGCGCCGCACCTGCACCGGCGGCCGCAACCAGCGCGATCGCGGCGACCATCCGCCGATACGACGCGCGGGCTCGGCTCACGCCACTCTGGGTCACCCGCGGCGTCCCCGCGCTGCGACTCAGGGCGTGGCCACCGGTCGTCCCGCTCGGCGTCATCGACATTGGGTCAGGGAGGCTGACGCGCGGGAGCGAGTCGCTCGTCGCCATCGCCCACCCCAGCGCACGGGCCGCGTCGCGCATCGCCTCACGGCGTTGCTTGCGGAGCTCGCCCAGGTGACGCCGTGCGCAGGTACCCAGCTCGTCGTCCGTCACCGGCGTACCGAACGAGACCAGCAGGACGTCCAGCTCATCGGCGAGCGCCGCCATGCTCGCGTACCGGTCTTCGGGCGCCTTCGCGAGCCAGCGTGAGACGATCGCCGCGAGCTCCGGCGGATAGTCCGGCACGTGATGGGACGGGGGCACCGGGCGAGCGGTCGCGACGTTCGCAATGGTCGCGCTGGGGTTGGCACCCATGAAGGGGTGCTTGCCCGTGGTGAGGCGATAGAGCAGCGTGCCCATCGCAAAGATGTCGGTGCGGCGGTCCACCGCGTCGCCCGAAGCCTGCTCGGGCGCCATGTAGGGGACCTTGCCCTTGAACTGCCCGGCCTGCGTCGCGCCGTTCTCCGTCTGCCCCTTCGCCACCCCGAAGTCGACGACCTTCACGTGACCGTCGAAGCTGATCATCAGGTTCTGTGGGGAGACGTCACGGTGGACGATGCCGACGGGCTGGTCATCGTCGTCCGTCACCTCGTGGGCCGCGTGCAGCCCGCGCGCGGCGCGTGAGCAAATGTGGAGCGCGAGGCGAAGAGGGAACCGGCCCTCTGCGCTCTCGACGGCTTTCATCAGGGTCGAGAGCGACTCACCGTCCACCCACTCCATCACCAGAAAGAGGAGCCCGCCGTCCTCGCCGAGATCGAGCGTTCCGGCGACGTTCGGGTGCTGCACACGCATCGCCAGCCGCGCCTCGGCGAGGAACATCCGCTCGAACTGCGGGTCGTCGCTGAGCATCGGCAGCATGGTCTTGAGCGCGACCGTCTTCCGGAACCCGTGCGAGCCCGTCTGACGCGCAGCCCAGACCGTCGCCATTCCCCCTTGGGCAATCGCCGTGAGGAGCTCATACCGCCCCAAGTGGCTCCCGGGCTCGAGGGATTTGCGAGCGCGCATGGACCCGCTCCACTTTACGTGGGCCCGCGATTTCGATTGTGACGGCGGCGTGACGGTTTGGAAACAACGCCCGATGCACGCCGCGTTCCAGGCCGCGATCCACTTATCCTCGCGAGCATGCACCCATCGCGTCGCCACGCATCGCGTCGTGCGATCCTCTGCAGCGCCTTATCTGTCGTCGCGTTCTTCGGGGCCCCAGGGGCCGTGGCCGCCCAAGACGAAGCCGCCATCGCGGCCGCCCGCGCGCTCGCGCAAGAGGGCTCTGTCGCGGCGAAGGCGGGCAAGTGTGAAGAGGCGGTCGACAAGCTCGGCCGCGCCAAGCGGATCATCGCGGCCCCCACGATCTTGGTCCCGCTCGGCGAATGCCAGATCACGCTCGGGCAGATCGTCGTCGGCACCGAGAACCTCCAGGCGGCCGCGCGCGAGGTGCTGCCGGACGATGCTCCCAAGCCGTTCGTCGACGCGCAGAACCGCGCCCGCCAGATCCTCCCCGACGCGCTGAAAAAGCTCGCGAGGCTCCGCGTCGACGTGGTCGCCCCCGCCGGGGTCGACTTCGAGCTGACCGACAACGGCGAGGTCGTCTCGGACGCCCTCGTCGGCGTCGATCGGCCCGCCGATCCCAAGCTTCACAAGATCAGCGTCAAGGCCCCGGGCTACATCGAAGCCACGGCCGAGGTGACGCTCCAGAGCGGAGAGCGCAAGGCCATCGAGCTGAAGCTCGAGGTCGATCCGAACGCGCCGAAAGAGCCGCCGCCTGGACCGACCGGCGGACCGACCACGGGCCCGACTGCCGGCCCGACGACCGGCCCCCAACCTCCGCCGACACCACCTCCCGCAGAGGGGCCGAGCGCGCTGGTGGTCGGGGGCGCCGTCGCGCTCAGCCTCGGCGCCGCTGGCCTCATCGTGGGCGGCGTCTTCGGCGGCCTCGCGTCGTCGAAGAAGTCGGACCTCGACGAGGTCTGCATAGAAAAGGCGTGCCCCGCCGGCTCCGAGGATGACATCGACGACATGAACACCTACGGCAACGTGTCGACCGCGATGTTCGTCGTGGGCGGCGCCGCGGCGGGTCTCGGCGCGATCCTCCTCGGGGTCGGGCTCGCTTCGTCCGGGTCGAGCTCGGAGCAGACCACGGCGTCGTTCGTCCTGCGGCCCGGCGGCTTCTCGATCGAGGGGAGGTTTTGATGCGCGCCACCATCAGCCTGGCGGCCCTCGGCCTTCTTTCGGCGGCCGGCTGCAACGCCATCCTCGGCGCCGGCGACTACTACGTCGGCCTCTCTGGCGGCGGGGGCGAAGGCGGGGCGGGGTCGGTCAGCAACACGTCCGGCAGCACCACGTCGCAGGGTGGTGACGGCGGCGGCGGCGGCGCGCCCCCGGGGGCATGCGAGCTCCCGGCGGCGCAGAAGCCCGTCGTCACGATCGAAGGCGACGTGACGACCGACTTCACGCTGACCTGCGACAAGACCTACAAGCTAACGGGCGAGGTCTTCGTCCAGCCCCCCGCGGTCCTCACGATCCAACCGGGCACGACGATCTTCGGCGACAAGGTCACGGGCGCGGCGCTCGTGATCCGCCCCGGCGCCAAGATCCAGGCCGTCGGCACCGCCGATGCGCCCATCGTCTTCACGAGCGAGGGCGGAGAGTTCGCCGACCCCGGCGATTGGGGCGGCCTCGTGATCCTCGGCAACGCGCCCATCAACGTCCTCGACTCGATGGGAATGGAGGTGCAGGAGAACGTCGAGGGTATCCTCGACGAGGCCAACGCCTACTACGGCGGGCAGAACGCGGACGACGACAGCGGCAGCCTCGCGTACGTGCGCGTCGAGTACGGCGGCAAGGCCATCGCGCCGAACAACGAGCTCAACGGCGTCACGTTCGGTGGCGTCGGCCGCGGGACCGAGGTGCACCACGTGATGGTGCGACAGACGACCGACGACTGCTTCGAGTTCTTCGGCGGCACCGTCGATGTCAGCCACCTCATTTGCCAGGCCCCCGGCGACGACGGCTTCGACTGGGACTTCGGCTACGCCGGCCGCATGCAGTTCCTCGTCCTGCAGCAAGACGTCTCGTACCCCGCACCGCAAGACATGAACGGGTTCGAGGGCGACAACGACCCGGCCGGCTCGGCCAACACGCCGGTCAGCGAGCCGATCATCTACAACGCGACCCTCTGCGGCCAGGACTACAACACGGGCCAGCAGTACGGCGCGCTCTTGAAGAAGAACACGCGGGCGCACATCTTCAACACCATCATCTCGGGCTTCGAGGCGGCGGTCGACGTGCGCAACAACTCCGGTCCTCAGCTCGAGCTCATGCGCTCGGCGTTCTTCGGCAACACCCAGCTCGCGTACCCCGAGAACCAGCCGTCGCCGTACGATGACGACGACATGGCGTTCGACGAGAGCGCGTGGCTCAACGCCGGCCCGAACCAGAACTCGTTCGCCGATCCGGGCATCCCCGGCTGCGACGACATGGCCGCGCTGTCTCTCGTCCCCGCGAACCCACCCGCGAACGCGGTTGCTCCTCCCGCCGACGGCTTCTTCGACAGCACCGCGAATTTCGTCGGCGCTTTCCGCGACGCAAACGACACCTGGGCCACCGGCGCGTGGGTCATCTGGTCGGCGCAGTAGGCGACGACCTAGCTACCGCGCCGGCACGACGACGCGAAAGAGCGCCCCCTGTCCGAGAGCGCTCTCGACCTCGACCGTGCCCCCCATTCGGTTGACGAGGTGGCGCACGATCGCGAGCCCGAGCCCGGAGCCGCCGTCGTGCCGTGACCGGCCCGCGTCGACGCGGAAGAACCGCTCGAAGATCCGGCGGTGGAGCGACGGCTCGATGCCGACCCCCTGATCGCGAACCTCGAACGTCGCGCCAGCCTCGCTTGCTCGCACCGTGAGCGTCACCACATCGCCGGAGCCGGAGTGCTTGATGGCGTTCTCGAGCAGGTTGACGAGGACCTCTTCGAGAGCTCGAGCGCTGATCGAGATCACCAGCGGCGCGCTCGGAATTTCGACGGCCATGCGCACCTCTTTCTCTTCGGCCAGCGCCGACAGGCTGGCGACACACTCGCGCGACAGAGCACACACGTCGGTATCCGCGGGCTCGTACCCGTGCTCGGCGGACTCGGCGCGCGCGAGGAGCGCCAGATCCTCGGCCAGGCGTTGGAGCCGTTTCGTCTGCCGGAGGATGCCCTGCATGAACGCGGCCGAGACCTCGGCGTCGCCGAGCGCGCCGCGCGTCAGCGACTCGGCGTACCCCCGAATCGCGGTGAGCGGGGTCCGCAGCTCGTGGGCGGCGTTGGCGACCAGGTCGCGGCGTACACGGTCCGCTTCCTTGAGCGCCGTCACGTCGTGGAGCACGACGACGACGCCGGCGCGGCCGGGGAGCGGAGAGACTTGGGCCCGAAAGGTCAGCGCACGTTCGCCGACGGTGCCGTCGACCTCGACCTCGGTCGCCACGCGCTGCTTGCGGGCGAGGCGGACGGCTGTGCGGAGCTGCTCGCTCCGGATCAGCTTCTTGGGCCGGCTGCCGCGCGCGTCGCGCTCCAGGAGCTCGTCCAACGCCCGGTTGGTGAGGGCGATCCGCCCCTTGTCGTCGACGATGAACACGGCCTCGACCATCGCATCGAGGATCGTGCGGAGGCCGATCGCGTCGACCCTCGGATCGTCTCGCTTCTTGGGCTTTCGCTTCACGTCGCTTCTCGCTGCGGGGATACCGGGGCGGCCGTGCAACCGGACCGTGCCGATTTGGTGACGCGGCTTCGGCGCGGTGTCGAGCGAATCGTGGGTTCGCTAGAAGGCCGCATGATCCGACGCACGACTTTCATCCTTCCCGTCCTCGCGGTCGCGTTCGTTGCCGCCGTCACCGCATGCGGGCGCGACGAACCGTAGACGTAGGTGCCGCGCCGCGAGTTGAACGTGATGTTGCCGATGGCGTCGTACGCGAGCGTCTGGCTCTCGGCGGGGCTCGCCGTGTTGCTCGCCGCGATCAGCCGGTCGAGCTCGTCGTAGTTGTAGCTCCAGCCCTCGTGCGCGACCGGGCTGGTCACCGCGGTGATGAGGCCCTTGGCGTTGCGCGTGTAGGCCAGGCTCTGGATCGTC
>CALKVR010000923.1 GCA_938004815.1 uncultured Polyangiaceae bacterium
TGGGCGGCGGCGCCGGCTCGGGCGGGGGGTCCGAGCAGGCAACGAGCGCCAAGATGGCGACAAGAACAGCTTTTTGTTGGGCGGTCTGTAGAATCCCGGTCACGTCACCAAGCCTCGTGGCCACACCGGGCAAGCCCAGTGGCCATGTCGCACGTCTCTAGCCTAGCCGTAGCTCTGGAAGAGGAAACGAGCGAGATGGAACAGATGGGCGAGTACCTCGTCCGCCGCCTCATCGGGGAGGGGGGGATGGGGAAGGTATACGAGGCCGAAGAGCGACTCTCCAAGCGCCGCGTGGCGCTCAAGGTCTTGCACGCCGAGCTCTCCAAGAGCGAGCACGCCCGGCGGCTGTTCCTCAACGAGATGCAGATCCTCGCCCGGGTGGAGCACGGCAACATCGTCCGCAGCCTCGCCAGCATCGAGGTGAACGGCGAGCTCGTCATGGTGCTCGAGTACCTGGACGGGCGGACGTTGCGCCGGGTCCTGGGCGAGCGAGGCCGCCTCGCGTGGACCGAGGCGGTCGGGGTGGTCGCCAGCACCGCGGCCGCGCTGGTCTGCGCGCACAGCCAGAGCCCGCCCATCATCCACCGGGATCTCAAGCCCGAGAACATCATGGTGCTGAGCGACGGCTCCATCAAGGTCATGGACTTCGGCATCGCCAAGGTCGTCGAGGCGATGAACCAGACGAACACCCAGAGCGTCGGAACGCTCCAGTACATGAGCCCCGAGCAGATCGACGCCCACACGATCGATCACCGCTCCGATCTGTACTGCCTCGGGCTCATCCTCTACGAGCTGCTCGAGGGCAAGCCGCCGTTCGTCTCGAACTCGCCGCGGCAGCTCTTGAACCTCCAATGCACCGCCGAGCCGCCCGCGCTCTCCGACGAGGTCCGCCGCGGCTTGCCCAAGGGCGTCGAGGAGCTCGTCTACAACCTCCTCGAGAAGGCGCCCGAGGACCGGCCCTACCTCGCCGAAGACGTGGTCACGCGCCTCGAGCCGTTCATCCCCGCCGGCGGCACCGCCCTCGGCGCGGCCCCGGCGCGCTCGACGCAGGCGAGCCCGTCGCCGCGCGCTCGCCCTTCGATGGGCGCGACCGGCGAGCGCACCACCCCCGAAGCGCGCCCTTCGGATCCTTCGGCCCGCGCTTCCACGCCCGATCGGTCGAGCGGCCCTGCACGCATCGCCGCCCCATCGGCCGCGCCGGCCGGCAGCGCCGCCGCGGGGCCCACGCTGCCCTCCGAGGGTGAGTCGGCCGACCCCGCACCGAAGCAGGCCATCAAGCGCGCCGACACGATCGCGCTGCTCGAGAAGGCGGAGCGCCCGCGCGACGTCCCCACGACGGTCGCCATCGCGATCATCGTCGGGCTGTCGATCTTCGCGGGGCTCGCGGCGTACGCGACGCGCGCGACGTCGTCGCCGTCGGCGAACCCCAGCGAGACGGCGGCCCCGGCCGAGAAGGCGCCCGCCGGCTCATCGAAGTGGAAGAAGTGACCGATGCGACGCGGCAGTCCCCAAGACAACGGTTTCTCCCGCCCGCGGGGTGAGCCTGTCGGGTACGGCCGCGCGGCGCGCATCGATCTCGAAGGCGGCGTCGAGCTCTTCCGCCTCGAGCCGGCCGATCGCGCGATCGCGATCGCCTGGCGCGAGCTCGACGCCCACGGGCTCGGCGGCTTCTTCGACGCGGGCGAAGACGCGCGCGGGCCGTGGCTCGTCCGGCGCGACGATCTGACCCTCGCGCGCCTGCTCAAGACCGAGCGCGAAGGCATCCCCTGGGAGCGCGCCTCCCGGATCGCCCTCGACGTCGCCGAGGCGCTCGCGCACGCGGAGCGCAGCGGTATCTCCCCGGGCCCGCTCGGCCCCGACGCCATCCACGTGCGCGACGACGGCGGCGCCTGGCTCGCGGCCGACCCGCTCTTCGCCTCTCAGCTCGGGGCCGAGGAGCCGGCCGGCACCGGGACCGTCTCTCCGCTTTGGTGCCCGCCGCGACAAGCCGAGGGCGCCGCGTGGGACAGCGCCGCGAACCGCTACGTCCTCGGCCTCGTGCTCTACAAGATGCTCTCGGGCTCGCACCCGTTCTCGGGCGCCGGCCTGCGCCGTGCGCTCGAGGCGGCCGCCACCCAAGAGGCGCCCCCCCTCCCCGACCGCGTCGCCTCCGCGCTCCCTCCGGGTCTCCAGAGCCTCGTGTTGCGCCTGCTCCACCCCGACGAGCGCGAGCGCCCCGCGTCCGCCGAAGCCGTCGCCGACGCCCTCAGCCACTTCTCTCCCCGCGCCGGCGCCCGCGCCCATCTCCCCATCGCCCGCGCAACGGTCCGCGCCTCCAGTCACGGGGCCGTGCCCGTCTCCCCGTCCCCCGCGCCCGTGCCCGTGCCCGTGCCCGATCCCGCGCGGCTCCCTCCACGCTCTCCCTCCCCCTCTCCGTCTCCGACTCCTTCACGCCGCGGGTTGTTTCGCACCCTCCTCCCTCTCGCTCTCGGCCTCGCCATCGCCGGCGGCGCCCTCGCCAGCCTCGAGCCACAAAAGGCGTCGCCCACCAAGAAGCAGGTCGACGTCGACGAGCAGGCGGCCCTCGTCCAATCCGAGATGAACGCCGAGAGCTGCGCGTCGTGCCACCCGCGCCAGGCCGCCGAGTGGCGCCGCAGCGTCATGGGGCACGCCATCAAGAGCCCCCTCTTCAACTCGCTCGAGTCGGTCGTACAAGAGCAGATCGGCCGCGACTTCGACTGCCCCAACGGGGCCGGCGTGCTCCGCAAGACGACGCCCGAGCTCGCTTGTCGCGACAGGCAGACGAACCTGCCCGTGAGCGGCTCGGGCGGTGAGCACTGGTGCGTCAACTGTCACGCCCCGGCCGAGGTCATCGAGGCCAAGATGCCGCCGTGGCAGGGCCGGGCCGGCGGCGACCCTCGCGCCAATTTCCCCGTCCGCGATCTGCTCAGCGAGCAAGCGATGGAGGGGATCTCCTGCAACTTCTGCCACACCGTCCACGGTCCGGTCACGCCGCGCTCGCGCGGCTACCAGGGCAACCCCAGCTGGACGTCGTTCGTGAGCGGCGTCACCTTCTCGTCGCGCCCCGAAGATCTGCGCGGCCGCTTCGGCATCGCCAACAGCGGCTACGACATGCGGCCCGAGACGTTCCTGCTCGGGCGCGGCGCCGATCCCGAGTCGGGCCTCGTTCATCAGCGGCCGTCCGACGCGACGCGCGCGTACCTCAAGTCGAGCGACTTCTGCGGCAGCTGCCACGACGTGCGCCTCTTCGGCACCGACGTCATCGGCGCGACCAAGGGTGAGCACTTCAAGCGCCTGCGCAACGGCTACTCCGAGTGGGTCGACTGGGCGGCGACCGAGAAGCGTAAGGGTCGCGAGCCCGCCACCTGCCAGGGCTGCCACATGTCCACGTTCCCCGGGGTGTGCGAGCCGCGCGCAGGCGCCGACGGCGGCGAGGGTTGCCCGCCGGGCACGCGATTCAGCCCGCGGCCTCCGGGCACGCCCGCGGACGGGTTCGTCGCGCAGGGCTCGAACGAAAAGACGCAGGTGTCGACGCACTACTTCTCGGGCGTCGATCTGCCGCTCGCGCGCGAGTACCCCGAGGGCTTGCTCGACGAGGCCGCCCTCGACAGCGCCGGCATCCCGGTGAGCGCAGAGGCACGCCGTGATCAGCTGCTCCGCGCTTCGTTCGCGTTCGGCCTCGGCCGGGCGAGCGTCCGCGGTGGCCGGCTCGAGCTGCCGATCGAGATCGAGAACGTCGGCGCGGGCCACCGGGTGCCGGCCGGCTTCAGCCAGGAGCGCGAGATCTGGGTGCACCTCAAGGTGACCGACGCGCGGGGTCGGGTGCTCTACGAGGTCGGCCGCGTCGATCGCGCCGACCAAGATCTTCGCGACAAGATCTTCGCGTCCGTGAACACCAACCCGCGCAGCGTCGATCGTCAGGGCCGGCCCGAGGGGCTGTTCGGCGCCGACGTTATCGACGGGCCCGACGTGCCGCAGTGGTCGCCGAAGCCCGATCTCGGGGGCACGAGCTTCCGCGGCAAGGGGCTCGTCAACTTCCAGAACGGCTTTCTCCGCTGCGTCCGTTGCATCGGCGTGGTGGCGGCCGACGGCTCGTGCCTGCCCGGCCCCGGCCAGGGGCGCACGCGCTCCGATCGCTTCGAGGACGGGGTCTACGACATCGACACGGGGCAATGCACCTCGAACCTGACGGGCCACAACGCGCTCTTCGAGACGTTCTTTCCGGTGGGCGCGCTCGACGCGACGCGCGGCATCCTGAAGGCCCCCGACGCGATCATCGACACGCGCTCGGCGCCGCCCAACGTCAAGCTCACGTACACCTACGATCTCACGCTCGGCGCGCCAGGGCCGTTCAAGATCGAGGCGCGCCTCCTCTTTCGCGCGTTCCCTCCGTTCTTGATCCGCGCGTTCGCGGCGTACGAGCGTGAGATGGCGGCGCTCGGGCGGCGCCCGAGCGGGCCGCTCGTCGACGACAAGATGCTCGAGCGGCTCGACATCGTGGAGCTCGCGAAGGTCGCCGAGACGATCGGCCCATGACCTCGGGGGTCACGGGACAAGCTCCCGGTGGTCCCGGGGTCACGCTCCCGCGCTCGGTGTTCGAGGCGCCGCTCTTTCGCGGCCTCGACGCGCGGGCGCACCGCGAGATCGAGGCGGCCGCCTCGATGCGCAGGGTCCAGCCCGGTGAGACGCTCTACGGCGACGGCGATCGCGGCGAGACGCTGCTCATCGTCGCCGACGGAGACGTGGAGCTGTCACGCGAGCGCAAGGCCGACCGCGTGCGCACCGTCGTGCGGCGCGTAGGCCCAGGCGAGATCTTCGGTGAAGAGGTCACCGTCCTGGCCCGGCGCACGACGACTGCGCGCGCCCTCGCTCCCTCTGCGATCGTCGAGGTGCCGGTGCACCTCTTTCGTCGCGCCGCGGTCCGCTCCGGCAAGGCCGAGCTGGCCGACAAGCTCGAGCGGACGCTGCGCCGCTCGGCCGCGCGCGATCTGATCGCGACGATGCAGCTCGCGCAGGACCTCGGGCCCGACGCCCTCGACGCCCTCCTCGACGCGGTCACGTTCCAGACCATTCCACGCGGCGAGGCCGTCTACCGGCAGGGCGATCCGTCGACCGCGATGTTCGTCATCGCGGATGGGATGGTGCAGCTCCAGACCGAGGAGGACGAGCGCGTCCGCGTCCGCGCATACCTCGTACGGGGCGACTTCGTCGGCGACGAAGAGCTCGAGACGGCATCGCCCCGGCTCGCGAGCGCGATCGCGAGCGGCCCCTCGACCGTGCTCTCGGTGCCCGCGCGCGTGGTCCGGCAGATCGCCTCGCGCGATCCCGATCTCTTCGTGCGTCTGCGTCGCGTGGCGCTCGGCGCGACCGAGCGTCAGCGCGACGTCATCGCCAAGGCCGCCGCCGGCGCGACGCAGCACGTCTTTCGCGATCTGTACCGCCTCCAGATCGCGCGCTCGCTCCTCGTGATCGATCTCGAGACCTGCGTGCGCTGCGGACAGTGCGCTTGGGCCTGCGGCACCCTCTACGGCACGAGCCGCCTCGTGCGCCGCGGCGACAAGGTCGTGGCGCGCGTGACCTCGGACGACGACGGCTTCGACGTATTTCGCATGGGCAGCAAGCTGGCCGAGGCACCCGCCGCCCCCCGCCGCGAGCCCAAGAGCCTGCTCTTTCCGAGCTCGTGCCAGCACTGCGAGAACCCGAGCTGCATGGTCGACTGCCCGACGGGCGCGATCGGTAAGGACCCGTCGGGCGAGGTGTTCATCCGCGACGAGCTCTGCACCGGTTGCGGGGCGTGCGCCCGCGCTTGCCCCTGGCAGAACATCCAGATGGCGCCCCGCCCCTCGGGCACCGCGCGGCCCAAGGGCGTGCCGGCCGACGATCTGGCGGTCAAGTGCGATCTCTGTCGGTCGTACGCTCGCGGCCCGGCCTGCGTGCAAGTCTGCCCGACCGCCGCCATCTTTCGCGTCGATCCGAGCGAAGAGCTCGGCGAGCTCGCCGACCTCTTCGGCGTCCAGGGTGGCCACGCGGCCGCATCCGACTCGCCCGCCGACCGACCTCGTGCGCCCCGGCTCGGCCGCGCGTCTGCCGCCCCTATCCTCCTCGGCGCGGCGATCGCGTCGGCCGGCATCGCGCTCTGGGGCATCGTCATGCACGCGCGCGAGAACGTCTCGCCCGCGCGCGGCATCGGCTTCGCCGCGGGAGTGGTCTCGGGGCTCGCCTTCCTCGCGCTCGTCGCCTATGCGGCGCCGAAGCGGGCGGTGCGCGTGTGGATGCGCCTGCCGGCGCCTCGCTCCGGGCCGAAAAGCGTCACCCGGCCGCACTACGTGGCTCACCTGGCGATCGGCCTCGTCTGCTTGGCGACGGCGATCGCGCATGCCCCCGCGCCGCTCTCGCTCCGTCCGACCGCCGGCAGCGCCCTCTTCGCCGCGCTCGCGATCGGCGGGCTCTCGGGCATCCTGCTCGCCGCGCTCTACGCGATCGTGCCGCGGGCCCTCGCCCGCGTCGAGCGCGCGCCTCTCCTGCCAGAGGACTTCCGAGGCGAGCGCGAGGCCCTCGAGGGGCGCCTCTTTCGCGCGATGAGCGGCAAGAGCGAGCTCGTGAAGGCCGTCTGCGAGAAGGTTGTGATCCCGTACGTGCGCGCGACCTTCGGCTGGGCGGCCCTCCTCGCCGCGCGCCACGATCTGCGCGCCGAGCAGCGCGTCCTCCGGGCGCGCATCGACCAAAAGCTCGAGGGGCGCGGCAAAGAGAAGCTCTCCGGGATCGACGAGATTTGCCGCGTCGCGGTCGAGCTCCGCGCGCTGCCTGCGCAACGCGTTCTGCTCCTCTCACTGCGCGCCCCGCTCCCGCTCCACCTCGCCTCGCTCGGGGTCGCGCTGGCGCTGCTCGTCATCCACGTGCTTCGGTCATGGGCGGGAATCCTGTGAGCGAGGAGCGCGACAAGAAGCACCTCACGCTGTTCGTCGCCCCCGCCGCAGAGGCAAAGAAGCCGACGCCGGCGGCCCGGCGCGCCGAGACCACCAGCGACGTGCGCCGTTTTCGCCCCGCGTGGGTCGGCGCCGCCGCCGGCGCGCTCGCGGCCGGCACCGCGTTCGCGTGGTCGCCGGCCGCGCCCGACGCCGGCCCGGGCCCGCTGACACCCCCGCACGTGAAGGCAAAGCTGACATGTACGTCATGTCACAAGAAGGCCGAGGCGGGGACGCCGAAGTTCAACGCGAACGCCAAGAGCGCGTGCGTCGACTGCCACGGCCCCCACCCGTCGACCCGCGAGGGACACAAGAAGCTCGCGTCGGAGGGCGTGCTCGGCTGCACGACGTGCCACACGATCCACCGCGACCAGAGCGGAGTAAAACTGCCGGCCGAGGGCCCCGCCGTCCGCTATGGCACGTGGGGCCAGGTGACGCTCGACGACCTCGCGTTCCACACCGAGCGCACCGTGCTCGTCCCGACGATCCCGCTCAAGGTCTGTCTCGGCTGCCACACCGACAGTCCGCGCGACCCGCTGGCCCGGTGTCGCAG
>CALKVR010000924.1 GCA_938004815.1 uncultured Polyangiaceae bacterium
GTTCGGCACCGTGCGGAAGCGATCCAGAACCTCCGGGTCGAGTTCGCCCTCGGTCAGGACCGAGATGGCCGCCGCGATGACGACGCGCGACTCCTCTTTCTTCCAGTCGACCGCGTCGAAGAGCGCCACCACGTGCTCGGCGCCTCGACGCCCGGCGAGCACGAGGGCCCACGCGTCGAGCAGGAGCCCCGCGCGCTCCGTCTCGTCGAGCGACGCGAAGCTCGACACGAGCCGCTTCCACGACGTCTCGTCGAGGTCGTACCGGTAGTAGCCGGCTTCACCCGCGTTTGGGTGGACGAAGCCGGGGCACCGCGCGAGCTCGATGCGCGCGGCCTTGCCCTCGAGGAGCGCGCACTTCGGCGCCGCCTCGCCCTCGATGCGCAGGCAAACCGGCACGTTCCAGGCCGCGTCTCGGGGGCCGCCGAGCGCGGCGGGCTCGAGGGTCGCCGTCACCGGTGCCTTGGATCCCGCGTCGCAGGTGAGCGAGACGGTCACGAGCGGCACGCCC
This sequence comes from uncultured Polyangiaceae bacterium, assembly GCA_938004815.1. Classification (GTDB taxonomy): domain Bacteria; phylum Myxococcota_A; class Polyangia; order Polyangiales; family Polyangiaceae; genus Xiheicaenibacterium. The sequence continues at coordinate 509 of CALKVR010000924.1, forward strand.
GGTTGATCGAGGAACGTCCGCGCCACACTGCTCACCGGCTTCTGCGTCTTCTCGTCCAGCGCGGCGAAGAGCTCGGTCGACGTGATGCTCTTGTCGGCCTGCGCGGCCACGTACGCGCGGATGGCGGCGCGAAAGGCGTCCTCGCCCGTCCACGTCTCGAGCATCGCCAGGATGCTCGCGCCCTTTTGGTAGGCGCTCCACCCGCCGACCTGGCCGATGTCGTCGGCGAAGACGACCTTCGGGCGCACCGCGCGCGCCGAGCCCAAGACGTCGTAGCGCATCGCGACGTCCTTGGAGAGCACGCGCTCGGCGCGGGCGCCGAAGCTCGGGAACGCGTCGTCGCAGACCTTGGTCTGCATCCAGGTGGCGAAGCCCTCGTTCAGCCAGATGTCGTCCCACCATTTCATCGTCACGAGGTTGCCGAACCATTGGTGGGCGAGCTCGTGGGCCATCACCAGCGCCATGCGGCGGCGCAGCAGCGCGGGCGACGTCGGGCCCGCGAGGAGCAGCTCTTCACGGAACGTGATGAGGCCGGTGTTCTCCATCGCGCCGACGGCGAAGTTGGGCACGGCCGCGAGATCGACCTTGCCGTAGGGGTAAAGGATGCCGAAGTAGCTCTCGAGCGACGCGAGCGACCGCGCGGCGGCGTCCATCGCTTCGGCGCCGAGCTTCGCGCGGCCCGGCGCGGCGATGAGCCGCACGGGGGCGGGCGTCTTGGGGCCGTCGGCGACCTCGAGCTCACCGACCGCGATGGCGATCAGGTACGTGGGCATCGGCTTCGTCGTCGCGAACGAAAGGCGCTTGCCCCCGTTCGGCGCGCTCGTCTGGCTCGTGAGCTCGGTGTTGGCGAAGCCCTGCATCGACGCGGGCACGTCGAGCACGACGTCGAAGGGCGTCTTGTAGCGAGGCTCGTCGAAGCTCGGGAACATGCGGCGCGCGAACGTCGCCTCGAGCTGGGTGAACGCGAAGCGGTGCGCCCCATCGCTCACCTTGAAGAGACCCCAGAGCGCGCCGAACGGAGCCTCGTAGGCGATCTCGATCTCGGCGTCGCCCGGGCGCAGCCACTCCGGCAAGAGCAGCACGAGCTCTTCGTCGGCGTCCTTGGCGCCGTACGCGCGCCGAGGGCGGACCTCGGCGACGTGCTCCTTGCCGGCGGCGCGCACGGTCGCGCGCTTCACCTCGAGGTCGCGGCCGTGCAGGACGACGTGATCGGTCGCGGACTTCACTCGCACCGCAATGGTGGTGCGGCCCGAGAAGCTGTCGCCCCGCGGATCGACGTCGAGCTCGAGCCGGTAGCGCGTGGGCTCGACCGTGTCGGGCAAGTGAACCGAGGTCGCGGCCGGCGCCTCCCAGCGCAGCGCCGCGTCCGCGGTCACCGACCCGGTGGGCGCCGTCGGCGTTCGGGCCGGCTCACCACACGCGAGCGAAAGCGAGAGCGCGGCCCATACCGCTCGTCCCCATTTCATCGGCCCGGAGGCTATCACCGTGTAGCTGCTATTTTCTTCGGCTCCGAGCGGGCCCCGCCACGTCCCGGTCGGCGGTGGTGACGCGAGGTCCCGGCGCGGCTAAGACCCCCCGCATGAAGCGGCCGATCCTCCTTTGTTCCTTTCTGATGATGTCCATCGGCGGCTCCGCGACCTTCATGGGTTGTGGAGACGACACCGGCACCGGCGGTGCTGACACCACCTCGACGAACACGAGCACGAGCACGTCGGTCTCGACGTCCACGAGCACCAGCGTGAGCACGTCGACCAGCACCAGCACGTCGACGTCGACCTCGAGCACCGCGAGCTCGTCGGCCTCGGGCATGTTCGACTGCGCCGACCCCGATGGCGCCAACGTCGCGATCGCGCTCACCCCGGTCGCGAGCGGCTTCGCTCAGCCTCTCCTCGTCAAGTCGGCCCCCGGCGACCTCGACACGCTCTACGTCGTCAACAAGAATGGCGCCATCGACGTGGTCCAGAACGGCATGATCGTCTCCGAGTTCCTGAACCTCGGGGGCATCATCGAGACGGGCAGCGAGCAGGGCGTCCTCGGCCTCGCGTTCCACCCCGACTACGCGCAGAACGGCCGCTTCTTCGTCCACTACAGCCTCGACGTGAACCACCCGATGGGCGTCGGCGACTCGGTCGTCGGCGAGTTCGCGCGCAGCATGGGCGACCCCCTCGTCGCCGACCCCGACCAGGTGAACCTCGTTCTTCAGCACCCCTCCGCCCAGGACAACCACAACGGCGGCTCGATCGAGTTCGGGTTCGACGGCTTTCTCTACATCGCCTTCGGCGACGGCGGCGCGCAGAACGACCCGGGCTGCGACGCGCAGAACACGGCGAACCTGCTCGGTAAGATCATGCGCATCGACGTGAACGGCACCGTCGGGCCCGAGGGTTTCCCCGCCGCCGCCGGCAACCCCGACGGGGCGAAGTACTACCACATCGGTTTCCGCAACCCGTACCGCATGAGCTTCGACGTCTGCACCGGTGACCTCTTCATCGGCGACGTCGGCCAGGGCGCGCGCGAAGAGGTGTCATGGGCGAACAACGGGGCTGCCGGCGCGAACTACGGGTGGCCGTGGCGCGAGGGCTTGATCCCCCAGAACAACGACTGCCCCGGCGCCCAGCCGACGGTCGTCGACCCGATCACCGAGTACGATCACAACTACGGCTGCTCCATCACGGGCGGCGTGGTCCACCGCAGCGCGGCCGCCCCCTCTCTCCGTGGCTACTACTTCTACGGCGACTACTGCGAGGGTGAGATCATCGCGCTCCGCGTCGACGACAGCGGCATGGTCGTCGGCAAGCCCATCTTCACCGGCGTCGGCGTCGGGCCCTTCTCGCTGACCGCGTTCGGCAACGACGGCCACGGCAACGTGTACGTGACCGACATCGCCGACGGTCAGGTGCTCCGCATCGACCCGCAGTGAGCCGTCGGGGGCCGGAGAGTGGGCAGCTGCCCACCCCCCTCCTCGCTTCGCTCGTCGGCCCCTCCCAAGCACCGCGCTTCGCGCGGTGCGGGAGGGGTCTCGGCGTTTCGTGCTAGGGTCTCGCCGCCGTGCACTTTCAAGACATCATCCTCACGCTGCAGAAGTTCTGGGCCGACCGCGGGTGCATCGTCGTGCAGCCCTACAACTCCGAGGTCGGCGCGGGCACGTTCAACCCGGCCACGTTCCTCCGCGCCATCGGCCCCGAGCCGTGGAACGTCGCGTTCGTCGAGCCCTCGCGCCGCCCGACCGACGGCCGCTACGGCGAGAACCCGAACCGGCTGCAGCAGTTTCACCAGTTCCAGGTGATCCTCAAGCCGAGCCCGCTCGACATCCAGGACCTCTACCTCGAGTCGCTCCGCGCGCTCGGCACCGAGCCAAAGAAGCACGATCTGCGGTTCGTCGAGGACGATTGGGAGTCGCCGACGCTCGGCGCGTGGGGTCTCGGCTGGCAGGTCTGGCTCGACGGCCTCGAGATCTCGCAGTTCACCTACTTTCAGCAGGCGGGCGGCATCGACTGCAAGCCCGTCTCCGGTGAGCTCACCTACGGCCTCGAGCGCATCGCGAGCTACCTCCAAGACAAGGACAGCGTCTACGACGTCGACTTCGACGGCCACGTCAAATACGGCGAGATCTTTCAGCGCGCCGAGTGGGAGTGGTCGACCTACAACTTCGAAGAGGCGGACGTGAAAGAGCACTTCGCCGCGTTCGACCACTGCGAGGCCGAGGTGACGCGCCTCCTGTACCGCGGCGGCGACGCGAAGAGCTTCGACCCCCAGCGCGCGCTCGTGTTGCCTGCTTACGATTTCGTCATCAAGGCTTCGCACCGGTTCAACGTGCTCGACGCCCGGGGAGCGATCAGCGTGACCGAGCGCCAGCGCTTCATCGGCCGCGTGCGCGCGATCGCGCGCGCGGTGGCCGAGGCCTTCCTCGCCCAGCGTGAGGCGGCGGGCTTTCCGATCCTCGAGTCGGCGCCCGGTTGGGCCGTCGGCCACGCGGCGCCCGGCCAAAAGGTGCGCGCTCCCGCCGCGTCCGTCGCCTCGCTATGAGCGGCGTCGCCGTTCGGGTCGAGGCGCATCCGCTCCTCGACGCCGTCCTCTTCGAGACCACGTTCCCGCGGGCGCTCGGTGATCTCGGGGCCGCGGAGGCGCTCACGACGTTGCTCCAGCCCGGCGCGGCCGCACCCTTCGCGTCCGACGACGCCGTGCGCGCGGCGGTTCGCGATCTCCTCCGGCACGGCGGTTACAAGCCCACCGGCCGCGGCAAGCCGGCGTCCGAGTACTTGATCCGCGCCGTCGCCGATGGCGCGCTCGGTAGCATCAACGCCGCCGTCGACGCGTGCAACGCGGTGTCGCTGCACAGCGGCCTGCCGATCAGCGTGGTCGATCTCGGAAAGTCGACCGAGCCCCTGTCGATCGCGATCGCCCCCGCCGGCACCTCCTACGTTTTCAATGCTTCGGGCCAGACGATCGATGTCGGTGGCCTCGTCTGCCTGTTCGACGCCGCGGGCCCCTGCGCCAACGCCGTCAAGGACGCGCAGCGGACCAAGACCCAGGCCGACACCACCCGAACCCTCACCGTCATCTGGGGCACGAGCGCCTTGCCGGGACGCGCCGAAGCCGCGTTCGGGTGGTACCGCGAGCTGCTCGAGAGCGTCGGAGCGCGCGTCGACCCCGTCACGGGGTGACCGCGGGCTCGCCGCGTCAGCCCCGGCCGATCACCAGCTGTCGTCTTTGCCGGTGGTCGGGCGGACGGCGCTCCCCTCGAACACCACGACGAGCGCGCACCCGAGCCCGTCGACGGTCACCGTCGGCTTGCCCGAGCGGATCACCTGGCTCGTCACGTGCGGCGGCGAATAATTCTCGGCCGTCTCGGTGAAGCTCCCGTCGGCGGACTCGCTCCGCGCCGCCTGGTCCTCGAACGGCGACGGGCCATCGGCCACCGCACCGTCGACCCGTATCGACGGCTGCGTGTAGCCATAGGCAAACACGTGGAGCTCTTTGTCCGGGGCGGGCGCGTCGAGCTCCACCGTGAACGGCGCTGATCCGGCGGCATCGGCCGGGCGGGCGATGCCAACCGCCTTGCGCTTGGGCTCGAACGCGTAGACGTCGAACCCGGCCTTGCGGTCGCACATCTTCAGGCCGGCTTGCGTCCAACATTTGCGATAGTGCAGCTTGGTCGGCATCGTGCCCCTGAGCTTCGCCGCCCAGAGCTCGAGGTCCTCGCCGCGCCGCGCGCTACAGCCGGCCTCGAGCTCCTCTTTCCCGACGTTGTCGCGCTTCCACTGCACGTCGGCCTCGCGGCTCGCTGCCTTGTACCCGGCGAGCTCACCGTGCATCGCGTCTTGGCAGCGATCGAATCGGGCCTTGTCGATGTAGGCGCGCGCGGCGGGCATCGACTCGGGGGTCGCGCGGTGCGCCTCGATCCAGTGGTCGCAGTTCTCCTTCGACGTCGAGATGCGGTTCTCCCGCGGCTCGCTCGCCCGCAGGCGGTCGATGTACGCGGCCTCTTCTTGCGTCATCGCGATATCGACGCAGGTGCCGATGCCGTCGGCCCGCCGGGGGACGGGGGCGTAACGCGTCGGCTTGATGAAGGTGCACGCCGAGACCGCGGCCGCCACGAACAGCGAGATCACGACGGGCGCGCGGTCGCCGAGGTCGGCCATGGGCGGGAGCCTACCGCAGCCCGGACGGGCTCGCCGCCCTCGTCCCCGCTCCTGGAAGCCGCTATCCTGCTCTCCGTGTCTTCACCCGCCGGAGGAACCGTCCTCGCTGGCAAGTATCGGCTGGAGCGTCCCCTCAACGCGGGCGGGATGGGCTCCGTTTGGGTGGCCAAGCACGTCGAGCTCGACGTCGACGTCGCGGTGAAGCTCATCTCGTGGGTGCAGGCGCTCAAGCCCGTCGCCGTCGAGCGGTTCAAGCGTGAGGCGCGTGCCGCCGCGCAGATCCGCAGCCCGCACGTCGTGCAGATCCTCGACTACGGCGTCCACGAGGGCGTGCCCTACATGGCGATGGAGCTGCTCTCCGGGCAAGATCTCTCGGAGTACCTCGAAGCCGCCGGTGCCGTCGCGCCCAAGCGCCTGCTCGAGATCCTGCGCCCCACGGTGAAGGCGCTCGCTCTGGCGCACCAGGCCGGCATCGTCCACCGCGACATCAAGCCCGCCAACATCTACCTCGCGCGCGTCGGCGACGACGAGGTGGTCAAGGTCCTCGATTTCGGGATCGCCAAAGAGACCAGCCGCGAGGCGAAGCACACCACCGGCACGGGCCTCGTCGGCTCGCCGCTCTACATGAGCCCCGAGCAGATGAAGGGCAGCGACGTCGACGCCCAGAGCGATCTCTGGTCGCTCGCCGTCGTGCTCCACGAGGCCCTCTGCGGCGAGCCCCCGTACGACGCGCCCTCGCTGCCGCAGCTGTTTCACACCGTGAGCCACAAGGACGCGCCGCCCATCAGCTCGGTCGTGCCCGAGCTCGCTCGAGAAAAGACGGAGCGCTTCGCCAACGTGCGCGAGCTCCTCGCCGCCTTCGAGCAGGCGGTCGCGGTGGCGCCCGACTTCGTCGCGCCCAAAGCGCGGGAGCGCGACGCGGCGACCTCGATTTCTCGCTCCGCCGGCCACACCGCGTTCGAGGCGACGAGGCCGCTCGGCGCGAGCGCCGTCACCGCCCCGCCGAGCGCCCGCGCCAACGTCGAGACCCTGGACGCGCTCGCCGACCTGCCGAGCTCTGCCGAGCTGGCTCGCCCTCGCGCCAACGACAAGCGCGCCAAGCCCGGGATGTGGATCGCGATCGGCGTCGGCGCGACGCTGCTCGTCGGCATCGGCGCCGCGACGTCGGGGGTGCTGTCCGGGTTGATGACGTCATCGTCATCTCCCACCGCGAGCCCCGCCCCCGACCCCACCGGCGATCAAACCGCGAACGGCGCCCCGGGCCAGGCCGCCCCCGACGTCGCCGTGCAAGAGCCCGCTGCGCCCCCGGCGACCGCCGAGCCCATCGTCAGCGCGGCCGCTTCGGCGTCGGCGTCCGCGCCCGCCGTGACGCCGGGGGCCCCGGGGCCCGTGGTGAAAGGCGGCCAGCCGCGTCCCCCGGTGACGAGCCAGCCGGCGTCGACGCCCAGCGCCCGGCCGCCCGCGGCCGACCCGATCTGGGGTGTGCCCGTGTCGCAGCCCAAGCGTTGACAGGCTGCCTGAGTAGGCACGGTCGTTGCGCTCGATGACGGAGGTGCCGCTCTTTCACCCCCCCTGCCCCCCTCGCTGCGAGGCTGTCTGAAAAACGTGAGCGAAGGAGAGAGAAGAGAAATAC
>CALKVR010000925.1 GCA_938004815.1 uncultured Polyangiaceae bacterium
CGACGGAGGACGCCGTCGGCGCCCGCGCCGCGCCGATGCGACCCATCACGCCGACCATCAGATCGTTGACGGTGGCGCCCGGTGAGAGGCGCGCGCGAACGGCGGCGAGATCGTCGGCGCCGATCACGACGTCGCGCCACGTCGCCTCCGAAGCGCCGTCGCGCGGGTACGGTCGATCGCGCACAGACGCCAGCCAGGTAAAGAGCGGCTGCGCCGCGCTGATACCGATCGCGAACGGCAGCGCGAGCCAGTGGTACCAACGCAACCCCTCGATGGCTCGAAAGAAATCACGCCGGGGCTCGATCGGGAGCGACGGGGCGACGCCGTAGAGGCGCGCTGTGAGCACGTGGCCCACCGCGGTGATGCCGGCTCCGTCGACGGCGAGGTGCATGAGCGTCAGGAGGATGCGCGAGCCGCCGGGCCGGCTCATCGCCACGATGCGGATCGGGCGATCGCGCGTGACGTCGATCGGCCGGCGGACCCAGGCCTCGGTGAGCGAATCGGGGTCGCCCTCGCCGGCCTCGGCGACGCTGGCGCCGATCGGCGCGTCGACCGGGGCCCACCGATCTCGAAAGAAGCCCGTCTCGTACCGGTGCCCGAGCACCGGAAAGTCGCGAACCGTCGCCTCGAGCGCGGCCTCGAGCTCGGCCCGGGAGAAACCGCGCCTGAGATCGAGCACTGCGTGGATGGCCATGTCGCCGTAGATATCCATCGCCGCGAACACGGCGACGTCGGTGAGCTGCACGGGGGGCGGCACGAGCTCGGCGCAATTGGGGCTGGCCAGATCGGTGGCAAGTCGGCTCGCGGCCATGTCAGTCCATGCGCTCGACGTCGTCGGGCAGCCCTACCCACGCGTGGCGGCGAGCCTCGTAGATCGCGACCGTCGGCGTCGGGAACGACGGGTCCGCGAAGGCCCCGACGGGCACCGCGACGAACCCAGGCAGCGCGTCGAGGCGATAGAACACCGTCGCCCCGCAGTCCGGGCAGAAGCAGAACCGCACGACGTTGCCCGTGTCGGCGCGCCGCACGTACGTCGTGTGATTGCCGGTCGTGACCGCGTTCTCTTCGGCCCACCGGGCCTGCGCGCCGAACGCGCTCCCCGTGCGCTTCTGGCACGCCAGGCAATGGCAGACCGAGACCCGAACCGGCTCGCCCTTGGTCTCGATCCGAAGCTGCCCGCAGCTGCACGTCGCCGTTCGCGTCTTCATCAGTTCACGTCCGATCGCGGGCGCTCGACCTCGGCCGGCTTCTCCGAAGCCCGGTGGTCGGCCTGCGCCTCGAGGAAGCCATCGAGCTTGCCGGAGAGCACGCGGCGCGTGTCGCCCTCGGCGTGGCCCGTGACCCGATCGCGCACGCCGTGCGAGTGCCAGAGATCGTAGCTGCGGATGGGCGAGATGTCCTCGAGGCGGACGATGGGCTTGGGCTCCTCGCCTTTGGCGAGCACCTCGACGCGCGCGAGGTACGCCTCGCCGCGGCGCTGCCCCTTCTCGGGGGGCGCGGTGACGAGGCGGTGACCGCCGGCCTCGCCCCGCAGGTACCCGTAGGCGTAGGCACCCGCGACGGCGACCGCGGTGACGCCGTCGTCGCCGGTCTCGAAGCGCACGTCATAGCCCCGGTCGCGCGCCCACGAGGCGTACATCTTGGCGAGGTCGAGGGCCCAGCTCGTGGCGCCCTCGAGGGCGCCCGCCGGCGTGACGACGAGACGCGCGTCGCCCTGATCTCGCTCGTCGAACTGCACGATCTCGCGCTCGGCGCGCCGCATGCGCCGCACCAGGCGTGCGTAGGTGTCGGTGAGCTCGCGCGCCACCGAGTCGTCGGCCTCGATGAACGAGGCCTCGCAGAGCTCGTGGACGGCGTCGAGCTCGCCACGCAAAATTTCGAGCCGCCGGATCTCGACCGAGAGGCGGTGACGCCGCACGAGCATGCCGCTGTGGCCAAACGCGTCCTCCCAGAACGCGGGCGACGCCTCGCGCGCCTCGAGAGCGGCTAGCTCACGCCGCATGCCGGCCAGATCGGCGACGCGCTCGAGCGTCACCAGGCTCTGGTAGAGCGAGATGACGCCGCTGCGTACGTCGGCGAGTGAGAGGCTCACCGTGCCCCCCTCACCGTCGCTGACCCGCGCCCGTCGCTCGAGGTTGTCGAGGCGGCGCGAGGCCTCGGTCGCCTCGAAGCTGAGCGTCACCCCGCGGCCGGACCGCGCCACGCGGAGGAGCTGGAACCGGCGGTCGGCGCCGCCGAGGAGCGCGCGCGCGAGCGGCACCACGAGGAGCTCTTCGATGGCGCGCTTGAGGGGGCGCGCCCCGTACTTGGGGTCGGTGCCCTCGTCGAGCATCAGGTCGACGACGCCGTCGTCGACCTCGAGCAAGAGGTCGCGCTCGACGAGGCCCTCGCGCTTGTAGATCTTGCCGAGCTCGCGGCGCGCGATCCGCCTCAGGTCCTCGCGCCGCAGCGGCCGCATGAAGAGCACCCGGTCGATGCGGTTCAAGAACTCGGGCCGGTAGTGTTGCTCGAGCGCTCGCCGCACCTCGCGCTCGACGCGCTCGGGGCTGGTCTTGGACTCGCCTGCGAAGCCGATCGCGTGCTCGAGCGCGCCCATGTCCGAGCCGACGTTCGAGGTCAGCAAGAGGAGCGTGTGCTGGAACCCCACCGTCTCGCCGTAGGCGTCGGTGAGGCGCCCGTCGTCGAAGACCTGGAGGAAGAGGTCGGCGATGTTGGCGTGCCCCTTCTCGAACTCGTCGAGCAAGATGACCCCGAACGGGCTCTTGCGGACGAAGTCGGTGAGCTGCCCCGTCGTGCCCTTGCGCGGATCACCGATGAGCTTCTCGAACGAGTGGTAGTCCTTGTACTCGCTCAGATCGATGCGGAATATCCGATCACGGCTCCCGAACAAGAACTCGGCGGTGGCCTTGGCGAGCTCGGTCTTGCCCACGCCCGTGGGGCCCACCAGGAGGATGACGCCGATCGGCCGGTCGGGGTTGGCGAGGCCCGTCTTGTAGAGGGCGAGCACGTCGCAGATCGCGCCCACCGCGTCCTCCTGCCCGAGCACTCGCTCGGTGAGAAACTGCGTCATTTCGTCGTACGACACGAGCACCCGCGGCGACACGACGTGCATCGGCAAGCCCGTCTGCTTGGCGAACATCTCTTCGATCGCCGCGTCGTCGACGGGCGCGCCGGTGCTCACACCCGGCAAGCCGCGCCGAAAGAGGGCGGCTTTGCGGAGCAGCTCGACGCCCTTGCCGGGAAAGCTCTGGGTGGGGAGGAACTTCTTGGCGAGCGCATAGACCCGCTCGATGGCGGCGCGGTCGAAGACGAGCTCGGGCCCGAGCTCGGCCGCGACGCGGGTGAGGATCTCTTTTGTCTCGTCCTCGTCGGTCGGATCGATCGTGATGGTGGCGAAGTCGCGCTCGAGGAACGGAAACTCGCGGCACAGCTTCTCCCACCGGCCCGTGCTCATCTCGCCGAAGAGGACGAGGCGCTCGGCCTCGATGCCGGGGCGGATGAGGTCGTATACCCCGCGCGGGTTGGTGTCGTACGAGCCGGCGACGGTGATGTTCCACAGATCGCTCACGTAGAGGATGCGGTCGGGCCGGGCCGACTTGAGGAGCGACGCGATCTTCTCCTCTTGCATGCCGGAGTAGCGGGTGCCGGCGACGAGGCCGGTGGTGGCGATCTCCCAGATCGACGCGCCGCGAAGCGCGGGGATGGCGCCCTGCGCCACCGAGGCGACGAGCTTGCGGACGATCGCCGTCTTGCCGACGCCGGGCGGGCCGAGGAGCACCGCGCTCTTGCGCCCCGCGAGCGCGCAAGCGAGCGCCTCGACCTCGGCGCTTCGACCGTAAGTCGAAGAAGCCGGGTGCGGCTCGGCGGTGAGGTTCTGCCCCTCACGCTCGAGGACGTCGATCTTTTGCCAGTCGTCGGTGCTCAAAGAAATACCCAACCGGCGACGGGCGATTCACGAACAAAGGCGCCCACTGCCGATGGATGAGTAGAGCAGAGAATCCGACTTGCAAGCGCCTCGCGGCACCCGCCCTGTCTACGACTCGCCTTTTGTGAACACCTTGCCCGGGTACTTGCGCTCGTAATGGGCGACGAGGGCCTGGCCGATGGCCTCGATCGTCCCCGCCGCGATGACGCCGCGGATGGCCGGGCCGACGACGGGGACGAACTTGATGGCCTCGGCCGCGAGGTACTTGAGGCCGGTGCCCATGGCCGCGAACGTGCCGCCAGCGGCCGCCGTCGCGGGCGCGCTCGGGGGATCACCGTAGATGCCGCCGATCACGCCGACCATGTGCGTCTCCAGGGCCGCCAAGAGAGGTGCGGTCGAGACCGGGATCGGAAAGGCGGCGAAGATCGCGCCCCCAGCGGCGTAGCGGTGGACCCAGCGCTGGGCCTCCTCTCGGCAGGTGACCATGAGCCTTCAAGGGATAGCACGGTGCGTCGCGACCTCCACGTCCGCGTCAGCCTCCCGGGGGCCTTGCGGGCAGGCCGGCAGGTGCGCCAAGATCCCGCGCCCATGAGGCTCCTCACCGTCGTGTCGCTGGGTTTCGCGGTCGCATTGGGTTGCAGCAGCGATGTCGACACCGTCGACGGCACCGGCGGGGCGGGCGCCTCGAGCACGGCGACGAACACGGCCGTCAGCACCAGCAACGTGACCGTCAGCACGAGCGCCTCGTCGACAACGAGCGGCAGCGCACAGTCGACCGCGTCGTCCACCTCGTCTGGAGGCGGCAACACCTGCGAGCAAGGGTGCGCGCACATCGTCAAGTGCACCGGCTTCGACGCCTGTGCGATGGGCGTCGACTGCATGAACCCGATGTTCGACTGCCCCATGGGGTGCATCGTCGAGGCGTCCTGCGACGACATCATCGCGTCGACCGGCGGCAACCCCCCGCCGGCCCTCGCGGCTTGCCTCCAGGGCTGCCAGGGTCAGGGCGGCGGGGGCGGCGGCGGCGGCGGCGGTGATTGTCAGGGCTGCGTGTTTCAGAACAACTGCGCCGACGCCTGCATCAACGACAACGAGTGCATCCAGGGCTGGGGGCAGTGCGCTCAGGGCTGCACCGACCCGGCCTGCTTCGACGCGTGCGACGCGATGTTCCCCCAGAGCGCGATGGTCTACCAGCAGGTCTACGACTGCGCGTGCATGGCGTGCGACGGCGAGTGCGGCGCAAGCATGGATCCCTGCGGCTAACTCCCTGAGGGCTGCGTGGTTTCCGTCGAGAGCGAGCGAGGCCGGTGGCGAGTCGCGCGGAGCGTACATCGTACGCGAGCA
>CALKVR010000926.1 GCA_938004815.1 uncultured Polyangiaceae bacterium
GGGCGACGCCGGATCGCCCCCGACGAGCTGCACCGATGAGCCCGCCTCGACGCTGCCGGCGAGCGTGGGCAGAGACGCGGCATCGAGCGGCCCCGAGGTTCGAAAGAACATCCCCGACGACACCCCGAACCCGTCGGTGTCGCGCGCGACGATCTCGAGCACGCTGTCGACGAGAGCGACCGCGAACGGGTTCGGGAACCCTGCGACGATCGGCTTTCCACTCGCATCGCGCCGCGCGTCGCTCGGAAACGGTCGGTCGAAGAACCCCTCGGCGCCGTAATCCATCAGGACCACCGTCGGGTCTACACACCGGCCGTCACACGGCGGCTCGTCCGAGCACGAGGGAGCCAACGCGCCGAGCCCGATCGAGATCGCGAGGCCGAGGCGCGCGCCGACGTGAGGCATCCCTCGATGAGACCACGGCTCGCGCCTTTCCTGGTATCTCTCGCGAAAGCTCCGATGACCCTCACCTACGAGCGCGCGCGCCGAGCCCTCGAGGGCGCTTCTCTACCGGCGGTGCTCGTCGACCTCGACGCCTTCGACGCGAACCTCGCGCGTCACGCGGTCGCGGCCGCCGAGAGCGGTGTCACGATCCGTTTTGCCACCAAGTCGATCCGCGTGCGCGCCCTCATCGAGCGCGCCCTCGCGTCGCCCGCGAGCCAGGGGCTCATGTGCTTCTCCCTCCCCGAGGCGTTCGCCCTCGCCGTCCACGGGGTCGACGATCTCTTCGTCGCGTACCCGACCCTCCACCCCGACGACCTCGCCGTGCTCGCGGCGTTCACCGAGCGGGGCACCAACATCAGCCTCGCGGTCGACTCGGCCGAGGCCGTCACCGCCGTCGCCGCTGCCGGGCGCAGCAAGGGGGTCTCGCCGCGCGTCGTCCTCTGCACCGACATGAGCCTCCGCCTCGGCGGCGGGCGCGTGCACGTCGGCGTTCGCCGCTCGCCCCTCCACGAGCCCGCCGACGTCGTCTCGCTCGCCGAGCGCGCACGCGACGCCGGCCTCACCGTGCACGGCCTCCTCGGGTACGAAGCACAAGTCGCCGGCCTCGGTGACGACAGCCCATGGGACGCCGGCGTCGTACGCCTCGCCAAGCGCGCCCTCCGCCGTCTCTCCATGCGCGAGCTATCCGAGCGGCGAACCTCGATGGGCCAGGCCCTTCAGAGCCGAGGCTTCGATCTCGCGTTCATCAATGGCGGCGGCACTGGCTCCATCGATCTCACCACGCCCGCCACCGGCGTCACCGAGGTCAGCGCCGGGTCCGGCCTCTTCAAGCCCCTCCTCTTCGACGCCTACACGAGCCCATTCGTCAGAAGCCTCGAGCCCTCGTGCTTCTTCGCCCTCGAAGCGGTGCGCCGCCCCGCCCCGGGCATCATCACCTGCCTCGGCGGCGGCTACGTCGCGTCGGGCTCCGCCGGTCCCGACAAGCTACCCCGGCCATTTTTGCCCCGCGGCCTCCAACTGACGAGCATGGAGGGCGCCGGCGAAGTCCAGACGCCCCTCGAGGGCAACGCCGCCGACGACATCCCGCTCTCCGCGCCCGTCATTTTTCGCCACGCCAAGGCGGGCGAGGTCATGGAGCGCTTTCGCGAAGTCCTCCTCGTCGAAGGCGACCACGTCGTCGACCGCGTCCCTACCTACCGCGGTGAGGGCTGGTGCTTCCTCTGACCCATCGCGAGCTGCACGTCATCGCTGCCACCGAGTCGGTAGCGCCTCGTCTCGCCGGGGCGCAACGCAGAGACAACGTGCTCCTGCGCGACCTTGATGCAGCAGAGCAGCCCGCTGTCGCGCCCGGCGTCGTTGAGGGGGAGCGCGTGAGCCGCACCACCACCCGTCGGCAGACGGTTGACGGTGACGAGAACCTCGGCGCCGTAGGCGTAGGCGTCGCGGACGCACGCGTCGAGCGCCCCTTCCAAGCGGGCGCGAGCGTCGCCCATGGCGTCGACGCCGGCGTCGGGTAGCTCGAAGATGGCTGGGCCCCCGCTCGCCAGGCGACAGGTCATGAGATTCTCGAACGGCGGCGACCAGGCCCAGATCGCGTGGTCGGTTACGCCGTGGGTGCCGACGAGGGCGATGTCCTCGTCGGCGCGCGGCGGCAGCACCAACCGGGTGCGCCCGGGCTCCGGGGCGAGCGGCTCGGCGGCGACGAGCGAGGGGCTGGACAGGTAGGCGCCGATCAATGCCGAGGCGTGCACGGCGACTGCGACGCACACCGACGAGAGATCCCGAACCACGCCAGGACGGACAGCGCGCTCAGGTGCTTGTTCCGCGCCCGTCTCGCGGGCCTTAACAATCGCTAACAATCCGTTCACGCCGCAACAGCCGGCCTCGGCCATCTTGTAGCCTCGAACCCCGTGACGACCGCCGAGGAGCCGATGACCGTCGTCTACATCGAGGACGACGAGAAGCTGGCGCGACTGACCGCCAAGTACCTGGAGTCGCACGGCGTGCGCGTGACCGTTGCCGGCGACCCGAAGGACGGCATCGCGGCGGTGATGCGAGAACGGCCCGACGTGGTGCTCCTCGATCTGATGCTCCCGACCATGGATGGGTTCGAGGTGTGCCGACAAATTCGAGCGCGGCTCGCGACCCCTATCGTGATGGTCACCGCGCGAGGCGAGGAGGCCGATCGCGTGATGGGGCTCGAGCTCGGCGCCGACGACTACGTGGCGAAGCCGTTCTCGTCGCGCGAGCTCCTGGCC
>CALKVR010000927.1 GCA_938004815.1 uncultured Polyangiaceae bacterium
TTCGAGCAGCGCCCGCGGCACCTCGGGAGCGACGATCGACCAGCGCGCCAGTCCGACGAGATCCGTCAGCCCCGAGGCGACGGCCCGCCAGACGGTGCGACCGTCTCGGAAGCCGCCCGTGAGCGACAACGGGGTGCCCACCTCTCGGCGCGCGCGCGCCGCGAACGAGCCAAAGAGGCCGTCGTCGCCATCGCGTGCGCGGCGGGCCAGAACCGGCTCACGCTCGAAGGTGCCGCCGCTGAGCTCGATCAGATCTCCGCCCTCGTCGGCGACCATGCGCATCGTTTCGAGCACGTCGGCGACTTCGAGGTCGTCCGTCTCGTCTTCGGGGGCGTTGAGCTTCACGCTGACGGCGAACCCCGCAGAGACGCGTGCGCGCACCGCGCGCAGCACCGCCCCGAGGAGCCGGCGTCGCCCCTCGGCCGTGCCACCCCATTCGTCGCTGCGGCGATTGGTGCGCGGCGACAAGAACTGATGGAGCAAATATCCGTGGCCGGCGTGGAGCTGCACGCCCGAAAACCCGGCGCTCTCGGCGAGCTCGGCCGCGCGCGAGAAGCGGCGCACGATGTCGTGGATCTCGCCGGGCTCGAGGGAGCGCGGCGCGGCGAACGCGAACCCGGCGGTTCGAATGGCGACGGCCGAGGGAGCGACAGGGGCGCGGTCGACCGAGCGCAGCGCCTGCCGCCCGGGGTGGCTGAGCTGCATGAGCATCGGCACGCCGCGCGAGAGCGACGCCGCAGCCCAGCGACGAAATGGCTCGAGCGGCGACGTCTCGTCGAGGACCACTTCGCCCCGAGCCGCGACGTGGCTCCGGTCGACCATGACGTTGCCCGTCACCGAGAGGCCGGCTCCGCCCGATGCCCAGCGCCCGTAGAGCGCGGCGTGGTGGCGTGTCGGGTGCCCGTGCTCGGTCGCGAGCCCCTCGGAGGTCGCCGCCTTTTCGATGCGGTTCGCCAGCGCGAGCCCGCACGGCAAGACGAGCGGATCGGCGATCGTGGTCATCCGCGCGCTCCCTCGGGCTGCCATCGGTGCATCCACCGGCGCACGAAGAAGGCTTCGAACCGGGCTTGCGCGGCGACGCGAGCGCGGAGCGAGCCGCCGCCGTGGGCCCGCACCTTGGCGATGGTGGTGAGGATGTCGACGGGCTGTATCGTCAAGAGACCCCGCCACGTCGGTCCGAAGCCGTCGATCGTGATCGGCAACGACGTGCCGTCGCGGTAGACCTGCGCTGCGCTCCCGTCCGTGAACGTCTTCATGGCGCGCAGTCGACCCCGTCGACCATCGTCGGTGAGCAGGGGAAGATCATAGGTGAGGTAGTACTTGCCGAGCTCGGCCGGGTCGTCCGCGAAGAGGTGAACGTCGCCTCGCGAGATCATGAGGGGGCGCGCGGCGAGATGCTCGCAGCGTAGCGAGCCGGAAGCCCCCGCCAGGTGGAGGGGGTCCGACAAGAAGGCGTCGACGTCCTGGATCTGCACCACCAGGTCGAGCCTCGCCTGCGCCGACATTTCGCGCGGAGCCCCGTGCTCGTCGAGGCCGAACGCGGGCAGGTCGCTCGGAGCGAGCCAGCCCGAGAACGCCTCGCTGAACGACGCCGCGTGACCTTCGGTGGCCGTTCGTCGCGGGGCTCGCAGCGGCTCCGGGGCCTGTCCCCGCTCCTGCTGGACGAGCGCCTCGCACGCGCGCTCGGCGAGCGCGCAGATCGTGGCCACGGGGTTGGCGCCGAGCGCGGTCGGAATGACGCTCGCATCGAGCACGACGAGCCCGGCGTGGGTCGCGGTAGGATCGATGGAGCGCGGGTCGAATACCCGTCCGAGGTGGTCGACGACCCCGACGTCTCTGTCGTCGCCCATCGGACAGCCGCCGAGCGGATGTACCGTCACCGATCGAGCGGCCGGGAGCAGATCGCCCGGGTCGATCGGTTTGGCGCCCCACGCTCCGGCGACCCGCTCCAAGGCGCGGCGGGCGTGAGCGGCACCGTCTTCATCGCCCGCGACCAGGGTCAGGTGCTCGCCGGAAGGGTCCAGGTCGAGCATCCCCGTCGCGCGATCGCGGGCCTGCGCGAGCAGCACCACCGCGCCCTGCCGAGCTCCCGCCCAGGCCTCCACCCCGAGCGCGACCATGTCGCGCGCGCGCCCGGCGAGCCGGCCGAGGAGCCCTGTCGCCCCCGAGGGTTTCGAGCCGTGGCGATCGGCAAGCATCGCCACGATCGGGTCGAGCGGCCTGGGCACGCTACCGTCCTCGACCCGGGTCCCCGTCTCGGGGTCGACGATGTCGGAGACGATGCAGGGGCCGGGCGTGCCGAGGTCATCGCTCTCGGGCGCGGCGTCGAGCACCAGACCGATCGCGTTCGCGTTCGTCGACACCTGCGACCCCACCGCCGGAGAGATCGCCAGGCCGGCGTTGCGTGAACGCAAGAGAAGCTCGGTGGAGCCGAATGTCCCGGCCGCGACGACCACTCGCTCGGCGAGGAGGAACGAGAGCGGGGTATCGTCTCGCAGCGGCGGGACGACGGGGCGAAACCTCACCGCCCAAAGACCGTTCGAAGTCTGCTCGATGAGCCTCGCCTCGACCTCGGTGAACAGCTCGGCGCCGAGATCGGCGGCGGCGCGCAGGTAGGTTCGATCGACGGTACGCTTGGACGCGGTCGGACAGCCGGTCACGCAGTCGCCGCAGCCCGTGCACGCCTGCGCTCCGTCTTGCTCGACGAGCAGGTCCAGCCGCCGCGGCACCGCTCCGAGCGCCGAGCCGGCTCGGCGGAGCGCTTCGGCCTTGTGCGCCGGCCCCCGCCACGGAGCTGGCGCGAGCACCTCTCTCGCGCGCGCGAGGCCGCGCCCGAGCCCTCGGGCATCGTCGCGCAGCGCCCGGGGCCAGCGCGGGTCATCCAGCACGGCTCGCGCCGGCTCGACGAAGGCGTTGGCGTTGATCAGCGACGTGCCGCCCAACCCGCTCCCGACGATGGCCGTCAGGCCCTCGAACACGTGGAGCTCGTAGAGGCGGCTCGCCGCCCCTACCCGCACGCGCCGTTCGCCGCTTGCGTACCGCACCCGCACGCTAGATGTCAGCGCCGCCGCGTCGCGAGGAAAATCCGCTGCCCGCCACTCGCGCCCGCGCTCGAGGACGCCCACGCGCGCGCCGGCTTCGGCGAAGCGAAGGGCTGCGACGCCCCCACCGTACCCCGAACCGATCACGATCACGTCATACTGGGACCCCACCTCACAGGCGGGGTAGGACAGGTTTCGGCTCATGTGGGCCGCCGGTGCATGGGGTGGAGGGCCGGGCTGCCGGTCGCCCAAGCGAGCGTCCGACCCAAGACGGAGTGGGGCGAGGCCTCCAAGCCGAGCTCGCGCCGCAAGGTCTGGTAGACGAGGCCTGCGCGCTCGTAGAACAGGCCGTGGCCCTGGCCCGCGGCCCACGAGCCGCGCGCCGTGGGGACGCGGTCGACGATCAGCTGCGCGGGCTCGCTACCGACGACCTCGTCGCAGTCACCCGAGAGGACGAAGGTGCGGGCGGAGACGGACGGGAGCGCGTGCTCGATGAAGTCTCCGTCGTCGATCTCCGCGATCAGTCCCCGGATCGCGGCCGTGCGAAGGAATGGTGAGCTCCATCGGCTTATCGCTGCGGCCGTGGCCGGCCCAAAGACGCGGCCGATCAACGCGTCACCACCCCGCGGCGCGACGGCGAGCGCCAGCTCCCGCAGCCTCGCTCTCGCGACGCGAGAGCCGGCCGGAGAAACGAGCACCATGCGTCGCACGCGGATCTGCGTCGTCGCCAGCCAGATCCCCACCCATGCTCCCAAGCTCACCCCGACGATGTCCACCTCGTCGCAGCCGACGGCGGCGAGCCATCGGAAGAGGACGCTGCCTTGCGCGCGCGGCCCGAGCGAGCGCTGGCGATCCGTCCGGCTGCGAGGCGCGAGATCGAACGCATCGGGCACCAAGCAGCGGCGCCGCCCCGCGACCGTGGCCGCCATCGCCGCTGCGCCCTCGGTGTCGCCCGAGAGCCCGTGCAGAAACACGATGGGTACCCGGTCTCGCTCCGAGCCCATCTCGAATGCGTGAATCATCCCGTCTACCGTCATTTCCCACCGGCTGCGCGCGCCGAGCGCCCGCAAGCCGGCGGTGGCGACGGAACGAACGGCCTCGCCTCTGGCGAACCGCGCGCTCACGGGAGAAACCGCTCCCTGGCCCAGCGCAAGCTGTCACCCAGCGTGCGGTCGATTTCGATCGGCTCCCACCCGAGCTCCGCACGGGTTCGCGCCGCGCTCACGCGCAGCTCTTTGCCGGTGTTCTCTGCGACGGTCGCCGCGTCGATGTTTCGCGGCGTGCCTAGCAAGCGGTTCTGCAGCCAATCCAGGAGCGGCACCGCGGCCATGCCCTCGACGGGGAGCTTGCGCGAGGGGGGGTTGAAGGTCGGCTCGATCGCCACGAGCTTCCGGAGGATCTCGTCGAACGAGAGGTGATACGCGACGGCCGGGTAGCGGCCGCGCGCAGCCGAGCGCTCGGCCAAGAGGAGATGGATCCAAGCGACGTCGCGCACGTCGACCCAGGGCAGCGACATCGGTGGGACGGCGGGGACGCGCTCGGCGGCGAGCTCGGCGATCAACCGTGTCGCGGCGGTCTGGCGGAAGTAGTTGGGCCCCAGAAAGGTGCCCGGCTGAACGGTGACGAGATCGAGGCCCGTCTCCGCGGCGATGTCCCACGCGCGCCGCTCCGCCTCTGTCTTCGAGCGCGCGTAGGCGCTCTTCGCTCGTTGGTTCCAATCACGCTCGTCGAGTGGATCGCGGCCCGACGCGTCGTTGCCCAGCGCGGCGACGCTCGATGTCAGTACGACCTTCGGGATGCCCGCGCGGTAGGCGGCGCGCAACACGTGGGTGGTGCCCTGGACGTTGGGGAGCATGACGTCGCGCTGTTCGTCGCGCGCATGGAATTTGAGCGCCGCGGCCGTGTGGATCAGCACGTCGGCCCCGCTCTCGAGGGCGAGCCGGAGCGACGCGGGCGCGAGCAGGTCGGCGTCGACGCAGGTTAGACGGTCGCCGTAACGGTGGCGGAGCGTCTCGAGGGGCTCGAGATGAGGGGCGGTGCGAGCGCCTCGGACGAGCGCTCGCACGCGGTGCCCGCGCGCGAGGAGCTGCGCGACGAGGTTGTACCCGAGGTGACCCGACGCCCCCGTCACGACCACGCGCAACGCCGCGTGCGGATCGACGGGCGAGACCGGCGCCCGCGGCGCGGGGTCGAACGGCTCACGGCAGCGCGCCGACCCGCGAGCGGCGGGGAGCGTCACCGAGACGCTCCGGATCCACCGCCCGAGGTCGCGGTCGACCGAGATCGCGAGGTCGAGCTCACCACGCGGCGCGTCGTCGTCGCCGAGGACCGAAGCTCGCAGCGTCGTCAGCGAGCGCACGGTGTCGCGAAATGACGGCAGCTTCGAGCCGATGATCCGGAGCGCCCGGCCCTCGTCGTCGCGAAGCGCCAGCGCGTACTCGATGGCAGGACCGCCTCGCGTCACGAGACGGATCGAGCCGCTCACGTCGGCGTCGCGCGCCAGCCCTGCAACGTCGAGCTTGCCCGTGACGTTCGCGAGCCGCAGGTCGCGCTCGGCGTTGGCGACGGCAGTGAGCGTCAAAGTCGCCGGGGCGCTCTCAGGCGGGTCGCCCGCGTACCACGTTCCTCGGAGCGTCTCGGTGAAGCGGACCCCGAGGACGCTCCCCTCGTCGTTCGGCGTGGCGGCGCCGTCGTGGAGAGACGCGCCGGGCACCATCGAGCTGGCGGTCTCGAGCAACCTGGCCGTGGCCGCGTGCGCGTCGAAGCGGGCCCATCGGCCGAACGCACGGTCCAAGCCGTCGCGCAGGATGGGGCGGACATCGGTCGGCGTGTCGGCGATCCACTCTTTCCACGGGCGCGGATCGTGCCAACCCTCGTAGCTGCTCACGCCGTAGCCTCGCCCGCTCAGCGCGTCCGTCACCCGCGGCCGATCCCCCTCTAGCGATGCGACGGTCGCGAGCTCCGGCGACCAGGTGCCGCTGTTCACGTACACGACGCCGCCGACGCCGGCGATGCCCGGTCGGTGCGTGTGGCCGCACGCGACGAAGCGGATGCCGGCTGGCAGCCGCGTGCGCGCGAGGGTCGCGAGCACGTGACGGGGGTCTTGCTCGCTCTCGATCGAGCACAAGTAGGCCAGGTTCTCGTCGAGCC
>CALKVR010000928.1 GCA_938004815.1 uncultured Polyangiaceae bacterium
GGCTTGGGGGCGGCCTCGACGAGGTCCTTCGCCTCTTTCAGACCGAGGCCGGTGATCTCGCGGACCACCTTGATGACCTGGATCTTGTTGCCACCGGCGTTCGCGAGAACGACGGTGAACTCCGACTGCTCCTCTGCGGGGGCAGCGGCGGCACCAGCGGCGGGGCCGGCGGCAACCGCGACGGCGGCCGGAGCGGCCTTCACGCCCCACTTGTTCTCGAGCTCTTTGATGAGCTCGGCCATCTGGATGACGGGGAGGTTGGAGAGGAAATCGACGACCTGGTCACGGGAAACATCAGCCATGGCACACTCCTGAAATCGAAAGCGAGGGCGCTCTGCCTACTCGCGAAAAGTTGTTTTCTTGCTTGGAACGAAGGGGAAAAAGGGTGACGGCCTAGCCTTTGTCCTCCTTCGCCTTGAGCACGTAGACGAGGTTCTGCGCCGGGGCCTGGAGCAGCTGGACGAACTGCACCAGCGGCGCCTGCAGCGTGGCGAGGAGCTGAGCGCGAAGCTCGTCCTTGCCCGGCATGCTCGCGAGGTCGGTCTCGACGCGATCACCTGCGATGATCTGACCGTCGACGAGGCCCGCCTTGACCTTCAGCTTCTCGTTGTCCTTGCGGAAGGCCTTGACCACCTTGGCGGCGGCGCTCGGGTCTTCGTAGGAGAACGCGACGCCCGTCATGCCCACCAGGCTCTTGCCGAAGGCGTCGGCCCACGGCTGGCCCTTGATGGCCTGACGGATGAGGGTGTTCTTGACGACCTTGTACTCGATGCCCTGCTTGCGAAACTCGTTGCGGAGCTTCGTGACGGCCTCGACGTTCAGGCCCTGGAAATCCAGGAGAACGACGGAGGTCATCTTGTCGAAGCGCTGCTTGACGTTGTCGGCGAGGGACACCTTCTGGGCGCGGTCCATGGATTACGCCTCCTCCTTGGTGCCGGTGAATTGGAGCGGGTCGACCCGAACGCCGGGGCCCATCGTGCTCGAGAGCGTGATGCTCCTGAGGTAGGTACCCTTGGCGGTCGAGGGCTTGGCTCGAACGAGGGCGGTGATGAGCGCCGCCGCGTTCTCTTTCAGCGCGTCGGCCTTGAACGAGACCTTGCCGATGCCGGCGTGCACGATGCCCGCCTTCTCGACGCGGTACTCGACCTTGCCGGCCTTGGCCTCGTTGACGGCCGTCTTCACGTCGAACGTGACGGTGCCCACCTTGGGGTTGGGCATCAGGCCGCGGGGGCCGAGCACGCGGCCCAGCTTGCCCACGAGCCCCATCATGTCGGGCGTGGCGATGACGCGATCGAAGTCCATGAAACCTTCTTGGACCTTGTTCACGAGGTCGGCCTCGCCCACGTGATCGGCGCCGGCGGCTTCTGCCTCCTTGGCCTTCTCACCTTTGGCGAAGACGAGGACGCGCAGCGCCTGCCCGGTGCCGTGCGGGAGCACGACCGCGCCGCGAACCATCTGGTCCGCGTGCTTGGGGTTGACGCCCAGGCGCACGGCGACGTCGACGGTCTCGTCGAACTTCGCGTACGCCGCTTCCTTCACCTTGGTACACGCGTCGTCCAGCGTGTACTTGAGTGTGCGGTCGACCTTTTCTACGGCCGCCGCTCGCTTTTTAGCGACTTTCGGCATTACTTCTCCTTCTTCGGCTTTCGCCTCCCACGGTTCGATCCCGACGCTCACCAGCGAGCGCGGGGGCCGTGGTCAACCGCTCGGAAACCCGAGCGAGCACGAACACACACAATCAGTCGGTAATCTCGATCCCCATCGAGCGGGCGGTGCCTGCGATCGATCGCATGCACGCCTCGACGCTCGCGGCGTTGGTGTCCTGGATCTTCTGCTGCGCGAGCTCCTTGAGCTGCGCCTTGGAGACCTGGCCCACCTTGGTCTTGTTCGGCTCTTTCGAGCCGGCGCCCGGCTTCTTCGAGGTCGGCAGGCCGGCCGCCTTCTTCAACAGGACGCTCGCGGGCGGCGTCTTGAGGATGAAGCTGAACGAGCGGTCGGAGTACACCGTGATCACCACCGGGATGATCAGGTCGCCCTGGCTCGCGGTCTTGGCGTTGAACTCCTTGCAGAAGCCCATGATGTTCACGCCGTGCTGGCCGAGCGCGGGGCCGACCGGCGGCGACGGGTTCGCCTTGCCGGCGGGGAGCTGGAGCTTGACGTAACCGGATACCTTCTTCATCGTCGTGATTCCTTCAGACCTTCAGACCCTGCTCGTTCCTTACCGACACTGCGCGCTGCGCCCGTCATCGCTTCTCGACCGCCGAGAAATCGAGCTCGACGCTCGTCGGGCGGCCGAAGATCGAGACTTTGACCTTCAACTTTTGCTTGTCCATCTTCACGTCGTCGACGGTGCCGGTGAAGTTGGAGAAGGGCCCGTCGAGGACCCGCACCTCTTCACCCACCTCGAACGTGAGCCGCGGCTTGGGCTTGACGGTGCCCTCGGCGGTGCCGCGACGGGCGTTCTCGATCTGGGTCATCGGCACCTCGAACGGCGTCTGGTTGCCGAGGAACCCGGTGACCTTGGTCGTCGCCTTGACGAGGTGCCACGCCTTCTCGTTCATCTTCATCTGCATGAAAATGTAGCCGGGGTAGCTGAGCTTCTGGCGCGTGCGCGTCTTGCCACCCGCCTTGGCCTCGGTGACCTGCTCGGTGGGGATGAGGATCTCACCGAAGTAGTCCTCCATCGCGTGCTGCTTGATCCGCTGGAGCAGCGCGTCCTTCACCTTGGCTTCGTAGCCGGAGTGCGTCTGGATCGCGTACCACTTCATCGCGGGCGACCGCTTCTCCGACTCTTCGACCTCTTGCACTGCCTTTTCGGACATCACTGTCTAGCTCCCACCGCGTACTGACGAACTTCGAGCCTGCGGTCGGCCCGCACTATCCGCCGCCCAGGCTGTAGATGCGATCGGTGACGAAGCCGAAGAACCGATCGAGGAGAAACATGTACGTCACCGCGACCGCGCTCGTGGCGAGGACGACGATCGTCGAGTTTTGCACTTCTTTCTTCGTGGGCCATTTCACCTTCACGAGCTCGCCGGCGACCTCGTCGGCCCATTGGCGCAGCCCGCTGCGCTTGCTGGAGCGGAGCGCGACCACGAGCGCGATGACCCCGCCCGCGACCATCGAGTAGGTCATCTTGGTGTCGTCGTGGATCGACGTCGCCCATGGGAAACGCAGCGCGAAGAAGTCTCGGTTCGAGAGCATCGCCCAGATGCCGTGGATCGACCGGCCGACGATGTACGCGAGGAGGAGGCCGGCAGTGAAGAACGCGGAGTAGACGTACTTGTTTGCGCCGAGCTGGGTGGGGAGGGCGCCGTCCTCGTCGCCTTCGGCCGACAGCGGAGACCCCTCGATCGCGGCGGCGCCGCGCGCCGCCTTGTCGTCACCCTCGGCGTCGTCACCCTCGGCGTCGTCGGACTCGTCTTCGTCCTCTTCTTCGTACTCGGCGTCGACGACCTTCTTCTGGGCGGCGGCCGGTTCGGCTTCTTCTTCCTCTTCGCCCTCGTCCTCGTCTTCGGCCTCGTCGGACGAACCCTCGGCAGACGGATC
>CALKVR010000929.1 GCA_938004815.1 uncultured Polyangiaceae bacterium
CTATCCTCTTCGTCGGCAGCGTCAGATGTGTATAAGAGACAGCACGAAGACCGCTCGTTCCGCTACTTCTCCAGCTTTCTGCTCGCCGATCCGAACGAGGCCTGGGTCCTCGAGACGGCGGGCGCAGAGACCGCCGTCGAGCGCGTCACCGGCGCGCGCAGCATCTCGAACGGGCTGACGATACCGTCCTTGTCGTCGCTCCGTGACCCGGTGCGCTCGGCCTTCACCGCCGAAGCCACGCGCCGGGCCGCGACCGAGCGAGCGGCCGCGGCGGCCGCCACCCCTCTCGAGCTCGCCCGCGCCCTCCGGGATCACGCCACCGCCGATGGCCTGCCGCGCTGGGAGCTTCACCGCGGGGGAATGCGCGCGGCCTGCATGCACGCGGGCGGGCTCATCGCCTCGTCGCAGACGACCGCGTCGTGGATCGCGTCGCTCGGCCCCGGCGGCGTCCGGCACTGGGTCACCGCGACGGCCGCGCCGTGCACGGGGGTGTTCAAGCCGGTCGCGATCGATCGGCCGCTCGTGCTCGGCGCGCCGGGCGAGACCGCCGACGACTCGCTCTTCTGGCGCCACGAGCAGTTCCACCGGCTCGCGCTGCGCGACCCGGGGGCTTACCTGCCGATGGTCGAAGCGAGCCGCGGAGCGGTCGAGCGGCGGTTCTTCGATGGCGACGTGGACACCGAAGACGCCTTCGCCGAGTCGGATCGCCTCCTCGCCCGCTGGACGTCGCTCGCTCGCTCCACCTCGGGCGGCGACGAGCGACCCCTCTGGGCGCGCCGCTACTGGCGCGCGCGCGACCGCGCAGCCGGCATCTAGAGGGGGCCGGGGATGCCCGGCGGCACCTCGTCGGGCGGGACGAGGCGCGCGAGGACGCTGCCCTTGGCGCGGCCGCTGTCGGTGGTGCCGATCTTCACGTTGTCGGCGGTGACGCCGCCGGTCGCGCGAAAGCCGCCATCTTTCTCCGAGAACGACGCGGGATCCCCTCGATCGTCACCTCGGGCTGTTGGATGACGACGTCGGCGGGGAGGTTGACGAACGCGACCCCGGTCGGCGACTCGGCGAGGCAGCCCTCGACGCGGAACGAATAGCCCGTGGGCGGCGGGACGTTGGCGATGAAGTCGGAGAACTCGTCTTCGGACGCGGCTTCGAGAGACGGGATCACGCACGCCTGCGCGGGGAGGAGGCGGCAGGCCTCAGTCGAATCACAAGGAGGCGAGCACCGGCTCGGGTCGGGGTTGCGGTCGGCGTTCGTGAACTGCCCGACGAACTTGCCGGTCGCCGGGTCGACGATGATCTGGCCCCAGAGCTGGACCTGGACCGGGAGCGGCTCGGTCACGTTCGCGAGGAAGAAGTAGGTGCCGTCGGGGAACGCGCTCGTTCCCCCCGCGTCGTCGCAAGAGAGACGGAAGGTAAAGAGGAGGACGAGCGGATTGTTGTGCTTGCGGCCATCGAGGTCAGAGAGCCCCGCGTCGATGACGAGCGCGAGCGTCGCCCCGATCGGCAGCGCGGCGCCCGGGGTGATGATGACGGTCTTGTCCTTGTCCTGGAAGGCGGTGTCGCCGTAGAGGTTGCCGGTGGCCGGCTGGTAGGCGAAGAACTCCTCGACCCCGTCGAGCAGGTTGCCCTCTGCATCGGTCTCGTAGGCGACGACTCTGGCGGTGAACGTCGACTTGTCGATCGGCTCGCTGAAGCGGAGGACGATCGGAGCGTTCCGGTCGGGCAACACGCCGTCGACGAGGCCCTCGAGCGACGGTCGCGGCGGCGAGTCGTAGAGCTCACAGCCCGACACAGCGGCCGAGGCCGCGGCGCAGAAGGCGACCGCTGCGGAGAGAGACCGGATCAAGCGCGAGGTGGTCATGCTGCTACCTCAGAAGAAGAAGGTCGTGCGGCCCTGGACCAAGACGCTCCGCACCGCGTCGCCGTTCTCGTTCTCGAGGGCGCTGCCGGGGAAGAGGATCGCCCCCTCGAGATCTGCAGCGAAGTGCTCCAAGAACCGCCACTGCGCGCGTAGATCGATCTCGGCGCCGTAGAACTGCCCCGGCTTGCCCCCCGCGAAGTTCACGAGGTCGTCCTCGATCTCGACGCCGTCGCGGTTCAAGAGCGAAGCGACGGGGTCGACGACGGGCGACGGCGCCCACGCGAGGAGCACGCCGTGGCGGAAGAGCACGTCGGGGTGCGGGCGGTAGTCGAACTGCGGAAAGACGGCGAACGCGTTCGTGAACGAGCCGCGCGTGTCGATCGAGTCGACCGGGAACGAGCGCGCGCCGAGGCGCCGGAGCGTCTCGGTCGCGGCCGCGGCCGCGCGCGCGGTCTGGAAATAGAAGATGTGCTCGAACATGAGGAGGCCCACGTTCATGTCGGGCGCCCAGACCATCTGCGACAGATCGGTGCGCGCCTCGGGGTCGCCGTCGCCGGACGCGTAGTCGAGCTCGAGGTAGACCGAGAGCCCGGGCTTGCGCTCCTCGCCCGCCCGGACCACCGGCCAGTCGTAGCGCGCGACCGCGCGCGCACCGACCTGGAGGATCTCTTGATCGACGATCGGATCGTTGTTGATGACCCGATACGCGGTCGCGATCTCGCGCGTGGTGCCGATGTTGGCGGCGCCCTCGATGCCGAGAAACACCGGACCGAACCGGCTGATCGCGCGGCCGCCGAAGATGTTGACGTTGGTCGAGTGCTCGTCGCTCCAGCGGTGGACGTAGTACCCCATCGCCTCCAAGTCTTTGCCGATCGGGTACTCGCTGGCGCGGTAGAACACGGCGCCGCCGACCTGGCGCTCGTCGTCGTTGAAGAGGCGCAGGTCGTCCGAGACGAGGTGGTCGTAGAGGACGGTCACGAAGAAGCCGTTCTCCAGCCCCAGGTCGCGGTCCTTTTCCTCTTTGAACGCCTCGAGCGGCTTGGTGCCGAAGACGATGCGGTCGACGTAGCTGCCGCGCCGCGCGATGCCGAACCGGTTCGCGCGACCATCGGCGGTGGCGCCCTGGATCGAGTAGCCGAGCGTGAACGGTTGGCGGCCGACGCGGAGCAGACCGATGGGCGTCACCACCTCGCCGTACAGCTTGCGGACATTGAAGATGTCCGACTCGCAGAGGACGAAGCCGTAGTCGGACGCGGAGAGCGGATCACCCGCCTCGCCGCCCTTGTAGCCGATGCACGGCACGGCCTCGTTCGGGTTCTTGGTGTTGACGGTTGTGCCATTCTCGGGCTCGGGGTCCGAGCCCACCGTACCGTTGTCGCCCCAGAGGACGCCGTCGAGGATGTCGATGCTGGTGACGATGCGCACCTTCTCGTCGTAGTCGGCGGCGCCGTCCACGCGGAGGCGGTGCTCGATGAAGCCGAGGCGGCGCTCGTTGATCGTGTTGAGCGAGATCGGGTTGATGTACGTCCCCTGCGCGCGGTACTCGGCCCCGAACTGGAAGCCGAAATCCCCGAGCGGATAGCGCTCGGGCGGCTTCGGCGGATCCGGGTCCGTCCACGGCTCCTCGGCTGCGCCGGCGCGCGCCGTTTGAAGCGCGAGCCAAGCCAGCGCCACCCAACTTGCACGAAGTCGTCGCACAGCGTCGGAGCCTACACGAAACGACGCGATTGGATCACGAATCCGCTCGGCGTTTCATTCGGCTCGGCACGCGAGGACCGGCGACGCGATCGTCGCCCTTGCGAATCGTCGTGCCTTCGCGATCGAAGAGCTCGAGCAGCGGAATGGCCTGCTTTCGGCCGAGACCGCTGAGCTCCTTGAAGGCGGCGATCGTGAGGACCGGCTGACCCTCGAGGTGCGAGACGACGCCGTCGCGCAGCGTGTCGACCGCCCGCTTCGAGAACCATTGGGCGCCGGTGGCGACGACATCGCCGTCGCGCACGAGCTTCGCGAGGATCGCCTTGGTCTCTTTGGCGGGCCGCCCCACGAGCTCGTTGATCGCGAACTCGGCCATGCCCTTGAGAGCCGCCTCCTCGAGCGCCGCCTTGAGGCGGTCGAGCGGGCCGCCCGGGACGGCGGCGCGGCCGTCTCCAAAGCTCTCGAGCCGGGCGATGTCGGCCTCGACGACGAGCGGCGTTCCCTCGAGCGACTTCTTGGCGGCGAGCCGGATCGCCTCGGCCGCCACGCCCGCGCCGACACGCTCGCCGAGCTGTTGGCGCAGCGTCTCGAGCTTCATCCCGCGATCGAACGGGCTCGTCTCGTGGTGGCGCGCCACGGCCGCGCGCGCCGCGAGCGCCAGCTTGCCGAGCGCCGCTCGCTCGACGAACCCCTCGTCCTTGATCCGCACCACATCACCGCGGTCGGCGAGCTTGTCGGCCGCGCGCTCGAGCGCGCCCGCGCCGATCGGAAAGCGCGCCCCGATCTCGCGCGTGAGGAGCGCCCGCGGCGCTCGCTCGACGACGAGCGCGCGGGCGGCCGCGAGCGCGTCACGCGCGTCGAGGCTCTCGAGAGCGGGCACGCGCCGCTTCTTGTTCCGAGACGCCCCGGGCGCCGCGTCGAGCACCTCACCACCGGCGACGACTGCCCCCGCGGGGCCTCGCCCCGCGCCTGCGCGGACGACGAACCGATCGCCGCCCGCGAGCGGGAGCGGGGTCTGGAGCCGGATACGAGCGTAGAAGCGCCGATCGTCGTCTTGCCCGACCACGCCCAGGACCTGCAGACGGCCCGGGCTCCGCGCGGTGCCCGCGTAGACGTCGATGGCCGCGGTCGCTCGCAGCTCGCGGAGCAGCTGGACGCGCGCGTCGAATCTCCGGGTCGCCCCGACGCCGGGGTCGGTCGTGAGAAGATCGCCGCGGGCGACGTCGACCGTCTCGACCGCGGCCAAGTTGATCGCGAGCCGGGTCGGCGCTTCGGCTCGCGTCACCGCCCGATCGTGGACGTGCAGCCCGCGGACCTGTGTCTCGCGCGAACCGCCCGGCTGGATCAGCCTCACCGGCTGCCCCGTCTCGAGCGCGCCGTGAACGAGCGTCCCCGTCACCACCGTCCCCGCGCCGCGGATCGTGAAGACGCGGTCGACCGAGAGGCGGGCGGGGACGCCGGCGTCGGGCGCGGCGAGATCGTCGAGCCCCCGGCGCATGGCCGCGCGCAGGGCGTCGAGGCCCTCACCCGTCTTGGCCGAGCAGAGCACGACCTCGTGTCGAAAGCGCCCGCGGCAGAGCTCGGAGACCTCTTCTCCAGCCATCTCGGCGAGCTCGCGCTCCACCCGGTCGACCTTGGTCACGGCGGCCACCGCCCGGCGGATCCCGAGCAGCTCGCACGCGGCGAGGTGCTCGCGGGTCTGCGGCATCACGCCGTCGTCGGCGGCGACGACGAGGAGCACGAGCTCGATCCCCGAGGCGCCGGCGATCATCGCGTGAACGAGGCGGCGGTGCCCCGGCACGTCGATGAGGCTCACCGAGAGCCCGTCGAGATCCCAGGCGGCGAACCCGAGCTCGATCGTGATTCCGCGCCGCTTCTCTTCGGGCAGGCGATCGGTGTCGACGCCGGTCAGCGCGCGGACGAGCGTCGTCTTGCCGTGATCGACGTGACCTGCGGTGCCGACGACGAACCGACGCGCCATGGAGCGCGCGATCATAACCGGCCTCGTGCCCCGTTGGCGGCCGGTGTATGACCGGTCTCGGAGCCTACGATGACCCTGCGCCCTCTCCTTTTGGTCGTGACGCTGTCTCTCGTTCCGAGCTGCGATCAGGTCAAGTCGCTCGCGGGCAAAGAGGCCTCGGCCGGCGTCTCGCCCGACGCGCAGAGAAGGATGGAAGAGGTCGTCGAGAAGACGGCGGGCGACCTCGTCGGCGAGACGTTCAAAGACCCGGAGGTGAGCAAGCGCATGGACGCCGCCTTCGAGAAGGTCTTCGAAGACCCGGAGATCGACGCCGCGATGCAGCGGCTGATCGAGGAGTGCATGGCCGACCCGGGCGTCCAGGGCGAGATCAGCTCGCTGGCCGAAGACGCCGTCAAGGACCCGGCCGTCGCCAAGAAGCTCCAAGAGATCATCGCGGGCGCGAGCTCCCCCGCCGAGATCGAGGCCCGCATCGAGAAGCACACCTCGGCGGCCTTCGAGTCACCGGCCGTCACGAAGGCGATCGAGGACGTCGTCGGGGCGATCATCGAGACGCCCGAGATCGATCAGCGCCTGAACGCCATCTTCGCCGACGCCGACCTGCCCCCGGGCTTCTTGGACAAGGATCTCGCCAAGAGCGAGAAGGACTTCGAAGCCGCGTTCGCCAAAGCCGAGGCCGAGGGCAAGCGCGATCAGTTTCTCACCGACTGGGCGGCCGCAGCGAAGAAAGACCCGGCCGCGGTCAAGGCGGCGCGGGAGCTCATGCTCGAGTGGTCGGCCGGCCTGGAGAAGAGCCAGACGCTGCGCAAGGTGGTCAAGGGCGGCCTCGAGAGCCCTCGAACCAAGAAGATCCTCGCGGCCGCCATCGGCGACGTCCTGTCCGAGCCCGACGTCAAGCAGACCGCAAAAGATCTCTTTCGCGCGGTCATGCTGGGGGCCGAGCAATCGGAGCTGCTCGCCGAGAAGGCGCGCGCGTTGTTCGGTCACGAGAAGGTCAAGGCGCGGATGCAGACGGCCGTGCTCGAGCTGTTGAAGAGTGAGGCGGGCACGGCCGCGCTCAAGGACGCGCTCCTCGCCGAGCTCACCAACGCCTCCACGAAGAAGAAGCTGCAAGACGTGGTCACCGCCCTCCTCCGCGTGAAGGTCCCCTGAGCGGCCCGATGCGGCCGGGCGACTCGTTCGCTGACCGGTTCGAGATCCTGGCCGAGGCGGGGCGCGGCGCGGCCGGTACGGTCTACCGCGCGCGCGACAGGTTCGGGGCCGACGTCGCGCTCAAGGTCTTCGCCCCGCGCATCGGCACCGACCTCGATCGCTTTCAGCGCGAGGCGACCTTGCTCTCGACGATCCGGCACGAGCACATCGTCGCCTACGTGGCGCACGGCGTGACCGCGACCCGCCGCCACTGGATCGCGCTCGAGTGGCTCGAGGGTGAGACGCTCGAGAGCAGGTTGAAGCGCGGCGCGCTCTCTGTGAGCACGGCCCTCCGCCTCGGCCGCGGTCTGGCGAGAGCGCTCGCTTGCCTCCACGAGCGCGGGGTCGTGCACCGCGACGTCAAGCCCGCCAACATCGTGCTCGGCGACGGCGAGGGCGCCGCCGTCAAGCTGCTCGATCTCGGCGTCGTCCACTTGCAGCGCGCCGCCACGCGCCTGACCGATCAGTCGGCCGTCGTCGGCACGCCTGGCTATCTGTCGCCCGAGCAGGCGCGCGGCGAGGACGAGATCGACGGTCGAGCCGATGTGTTCGCGCTCGGCGCCGTTCTCTACGAGTGCCTCTGTGGCGCCAAGGCGTTTCGCCGCCCCGATCTGGTCAGCTCGCTGCTCGCGACCGTGTTCGACGAGCCGGAGCCGCTACCGGCGAAGCCCGGGCTCGCCGCCGCCAACAACCTCGTCGCGACGATGCTGGTCAAGGACCGCGCGGCGCGACCGAGCGCGCAGCGCGTCGACGCGGCTCTCACCCGCCTCTGCGCGAACACCCGCACCGACCCGGTTCAGATGAAGCCGAGCGGCGTCGGGTCGCGTGAGCGCGTGTTCTTGAGCATCGTCCTCGCGCGTATCCCGGATGACGCCGGTGAGTCTGCGATCGAGCGCGCGGGGCGCGACATCGCGAAGCTCGGTACCAAGCTCGAGCAGCTGTCCGACGGAACGCTCTTCGTCGGGTCGCACGAGGCGCGGTCCCCGACCGAGGCGGCCATTCGCGCGGCGCGCGGCGCCTCGGTGCTCGCCGCCTGGCTCGATGGCGCGGCGATCGCGGTCGTCTCGGGCCGCTCCGACGAACGGGCCGCGGACACGTCGGTCGGC
>CALKVR010000930.1 GCA_938004815.1 uncultured Polyangiaceae bacterium
GGGGGCAGCGACGAGAGCGTGGCCGAGAACGCACGCTCGACCGCCTCGGTCGCGGCGCGGCTCGCCGACCCGTTCGCGCCGTTGGAGCCGGGGGCCGGGCCCGCCGGAGCGGGTGCCGCGGGCGCCGGTGCAGCGAGCGCCGCGGACGCGGCGGCAGCGGGCGGCCAGGCCACCGTGCGCTTGGGCCGCCCCGTCTGCTCGTCGAAGTAGGTGCGCCAGGTGGGATCGACCGACTCGGGGTTCTCCAGGTATTGGCTGAAGAGCTCTTCGACGAGGCCGATATTGATGCCGAAATTCAGGTCCGCCATGGTCGAGGGGGTAGACGTCCCTCAGCGCCGAATGGCGCTTTGCGATGCACGCGTATGAGTGCAAGGGGAGCCGAGGGGCTCCACGGGCGTCTCGCGCTCATGCATAACGCGACCGGCCCCCGGGGGCCAGCCCAACGTGGCCGAGATCAGCCCTCGGCGGCGGCGGGCGCGGCGGCCGTGCCGTCCACGACCGGGCGGTATTTGTCGGCGCTCCGCTTCCAACGGCGCTCCTTCGCTCCGGCCTTTCGGTTCTCGGGGCGGCGCGCCGCCTTGTCGGCGAGCTTCTTGTCGAGGTGCGTCAGCTGTCGTTCCGGGCGGGTCATGGTCGGCGCTCTATGCTCTCGTTCGCGGGCGGGCGCAACCGCGCCGCGGCCTCGAGGCCGTCGGGGCCGAGCCGGCCGAGCATGTGGATGCCGACCACGAAGAGCAGCGTGCCGGCGACCCAAAAGACCCGCCCCGTGTCGGACGGCTGGTGGGATGCCAGGGCGAGCCCCGCCGCGGCGAGCGCGGCGGCGAGGAGGACGAGCCGCTGAGGCGTGACGACGCCCCCGCCCGAAGGCGACGTTGCGGCAGGGGGCGGCGCGGCGGTGCGCGGGCTCACGTCGGGCGTGCCCTCGGCGCGCTTCTTCTTCTTTTTCTTTTTGCGCGGGCGCGGCGCCGGGGGCGCCGTCTCCGTTTCGTCACCGTCGCTCACGGCCCAGAGGCTAGCCAACGCGCACCCTCCACGCTAGATCCGTCGAGAACATGGCGCGGCTTGCGGCCATCGATATCGGTTCGAACGCCATCCGCCTCCGCGTGGTCGACGTCGAGCAGCCCGAGCAGCCCGAGGCGCCTGCCACCAACGGCGCCAAGAGCGGCCCGATGCCCCCGCGGGGCCCTCGATTCCGCCCGTTCCGTGATCTCTGCGCCGAGCGCGTGCCGGTGCGCCTCGGGCACGACGTCTTCACGCGCGGCCGCATCGAGCCGACGATGATCGCCCAAGCCTGCGACGCGCTCCGCTCGTTCCGCACGACGATGGACACGGTGAAGGTCGATCGCTACCGCGCGGTCGCCACCAGCGCCTGCCGCGAATCCAAGAACGCGGACGTCTTCGTCGAGCGCGCCGAGCGCGAGGCCGGCGTCCACGTCGAGGTGATCGAGGGGCTCGAAGAGGCGCGCCTCGTTCAGATCGCGGTCCGCGAGCGCATGAACCTCGAGGGCAAGACGGCGGTCCTCATCGATATCGGCGGCGGCTCGACCGAGCTCACCGTCCTCAAGAACCTCACGCCGATCTTCACGCGGTCGCTGCCCGTCGGCACCGTGCGCGTCATCGAGGCGTTCCTCGACGGCGGCGGTGGCCGGCTCGACGACGTGAAGCTCCAACTGCTCGACGAGTACATCGCGCGCGTGGCCTCGGACGCCGCGACCGAGCTCCTCGACTCGTGCGAGGGAAAGCTCGACTGCGTCATCGGCACCGGGGGCAACATCGAGACGCTCGCCGATCTCGCGCCGCTGCCGCTCGCGTTCCCCGAGAACCGCGCGATCGAAGTGCGCTCGATGAACAAGCTGCTCGCCGAGCTCACCAGCCTGAGCGTCGACGAGCGCATCCAGCGCTTCGGCCTCCGCCCCGACCGCGCCGACACCATCGTGCCGGCCACCAAGATCCTCGCGTACATGTCCGGGCGCCTCGGCAACGAAAGCATCCTCGCTCCCGGGGTCGGCTTGAAAGAGGGCGTCCTCGTCGATCTCGCGGCGAGCCACTTCTTGCCGCGCGACTTCGGCCAAGAGGCCGCGAGCGTCGAGGACGCGTGCGTGCGCCTCGGCCGGCGCTACCAGTTCGACGAGGCCCACGGGCAGACGGTGGCGCGCTTCACGCTCCAGCTGTTCGACGATCTGGCCGGCGTGCACGGCCTCGAGCCGCGCGATCGCGTGCTGCTCCTCGCGGCCGCGCTCCTCCA
Source organism: uncultured Polyangiaceae bacterium (assembly GCA_938004815.1). Lineage (GTDB taxonomy): Bacteria > Myxococcota_A > Polyangia > Polyangiales > Polyangiaceae > Xiheicaenibacterium. The sequence goes on from CALKVR010000930.1 coordinate 2,246, forward strand.
CGACATCGGCGACTTCGTCCGGTACGAGGGCCACCACAAGCACGGTCACTACATCATCGCGCACAGCGACATCATGGGGCTCACGCCGCAAGAGCGCGACGTGGTGGCGAACGTGGCCCGCTACCACCGCAAGAGCCCGCCGTCGCTCGAGCACGAGAATTTTCGCGCCTTGTCGCGTGAGGCTCGAGCCAAGGTAAAGATGATGGCGGCGATCCTCCGGCTCGGCGACGCCCTCGATCGCGAGCACCGCGGCGTCGTCTCGAGCGTCCGCGCGCGCATCGACGGCTCCACCCTGTGGCTCGACGCGAAGGGCAAAGAGGCGCGCGCCCTCGAGGAGTGGACGGTGCGAGCCAAGAGCGGGATGCTGCGCGAGCTGCTCGGCCTGGACGTCCGCTTCAGCGAGCCGTCGCTCGTGGTGCAAAAGACGGCCCCGCCGCCGTCCGTTCGTTGACGGACGAGCGGGTGCCGAGGGCTGCTACGATCGGCGGCTCACCACTCTCCCTCATGGTAGGCTGCCGCCCGTGCCGAAGAGGGCCATCGGTCTCGCGTGGATCGTC
>CALKVR010000931.1 GCA_938004815.1 uncultured Polyangiaceae bacterium
GGGGTGGGTGGCGGCGAGGCGCTCGGTGGCTTCATCGAGGGAGGCCATGGGCTTGGGCGCGCGGACGCGCTCGCGATCGGCGAAGTGGCGACGCATGCGGTCGACACCGAGGCCAGGAGGATCGCTCATGGGGCCGAGGCCCTCCATGACGACGAGAGAGTGGACGCGATCGGGGAAGGTGCCCGCGAAGAGGGTGGCGACGCCGCCGCCCATGCTGTGGCCGATGACGCCGAGCCACGGGGGAGCGAGGGCGCGGACGACGCCGTGGAGATCGACGACGTAGTCGGCGAAGTGGTAGTAGCCACCCGCGCCGACGCGGTCGGTGTCGCCGAAGCCGCGAAAGTCGATGCCGACGACGGTGTAGCCGGCGCGCGCGATTGGCTCGGCCATGCGCTCGAACGTGGCCGCGCAGTCGAGGAAGCCGTGGAGGATGAGCGCGGTCCGACCGCTTGCGGGCGCGCCGTCGACCTCAAACCGTCGCAGCGCGTGACGGAGCCCGTTCGCCTCGATCCACTCGACGGTCTCTCGCATCGCGACGAGAAATAGCACGGCGCACTTGATGTGTAGGCGTTGCACAAGGCCCATCGTTCATGGCGATGAACGTCGGAGAAAGCGCGCGGCACGCTCGTTGCTGTCGCGCGCGACCATGAAACCGGCCGTCCCGCTCCGCGCGCTTCGTGTGTCCCTCGCTGCTCTGACGACGGTGATCGTAATCGCTTGTCAGGCGGGCGTGCAGGACGACGGCGGTGGAGCCGGCGGCAGCGGCGCCGGGTTCGCCAACGGCAGCGGCACCGACGGTCAGGGGGCGGGCTTCGGGAGCGGCGGTGAGGACGGCGGCTGCACGAACCATTGCACCGCGGATCTCAAGCACTACGTGGATTGCGACGGCAACGTGCTCACGACCTGCCCCGACGGCCTCGGCTGCGCGCCCGGCGGCGCGTGCGTCGAGCCGTGCGAGGCCGCGGCCGCGAACCAGAGCACGATCGGCTGCGACTTCTACAGCGTGACGCCGCCGGTGGTGATCGGCTCGCGGGGCGGCTGCTTCGCGGCGATGATCGCCAATACGTGGTCGACGCCGGTCACCCTCGGGCTCGACTACGGGGGCATGCCCCTCGACGCGGCGGCCCACACGTTCGTGCCCGTCGGGCAGGGCCCGAGCCTGACGTACCAGCCGCTCGCGGGGGGCGTGCTCGAGCCGGGGCAGCTCGGCGTCGTCATGCTCTCGCACTACGAGCCCGGCTTCGCCGACGTCTACCAGATCGACTGCCCCGCGGCGCCGGCGCTGGTCGCCGACACCCAGCTCGACGCGACCGGCGTGGGGAGCGCGTTCCACATCACGGCGTCGGCACCCGTGGTCGCCTACGACGTGTACCCCTGGGGTGGCGCGGCCAGCTACGCGACGAGCGCGACGCTGCTCTTGCCGACGCCTTCATGGGGGACGAACGTCGTCACCGCCGACGCGTGGGAGACCGAGAACGGGCAGCCTTTCACGCAGATCCTCGCGGCAGAGGACAATACGACGGTCACGATCGTGCCGACCGTATCCCTCGCCGGCGGCGGCGGGCTGCCGGCCGTCGGCGCCAACACGGTGGGGACGTTCACGCTGAGCCGCGGGCAGGTCGCGCAGTTCTTGCAGAACGAGCGGCTCGCGGGCAGCACGCTGTCGGCCGACAAGCCGATCACGGTGCTCGGCGGCTCGAGCTGCATGAACATCCCCACCGGGATGACGGCGTGCGACGCGGCTCACCAGCAGCTCTTGCCCGTGCAGGCGACGGGGCGCAGCTACGTGGCGGCCCGCTACCCCAGCCGCGGCGGAGACGACAACGCGCCCTACACTTTCGTGGGGTTGGTCGATGGCACGACGTTGACCTACGACCCGCCGGTCTCTGGCGCGCCCACGACGCTCAATCGCGGCCAGATGGTCGTCGTGTCGACCACGCAGTCGTTCTACGTGGAGAGCCAGAGCGACGAGTTTCCGTTCTATCTCGCCGCCCACATGACCGGCGGCGACACCAATACGTCGGGCTTGGGCGATCCCGAGTACGTGAACGTCGTGCCGCCGCCCCAATACCTGGCGAAGTACCTCTTCGTAACCGATCCGACGTACGCGTACACGACGCTGGTGATGACGCGGACGCGCGGCCCGAATGGTGACTTTCAACCGGTCGCGCTCGATTGCATGGGCGAGGTGACGGGGTGGGTGCCGATCGGGAGCGGCAACGCCGAAGTCGCCCAGATCCCGATCGTCGCGGGCGGCGCGGGCGTGGGCGCTTGCCAGAACGGCGTGCACACCGCCGAGAGCGCGGCTCCGTTCGGGCTGACGGTGTGGGGCTACGACTCGTACGCGAGCTACGCGTACCCCGCCGGTATGGCCGTCGAGCCGATCAACACCGTCGTCGTGCCGCCCGCGCCGCAGTGAGCCGCGAGGCCTGACCGGTCAGGGGCGTGGCGTGTAGACGAGCGCGCCGCAGCAGCTCGAGCCGATCGGCCCCGAGCATTCGCCCCCGTAGCTCTTGCAGGAGCCGACGGGCTGATCGTCGACGAAGCAGTCGCACGCGATCGCCGTCTCTTCTTGGGTGCATTGGTACCGGAGCTCGGGGGCGTCGATGCCGCCGCAACCCGTCTGGCGGCAGTCGCACGAGGTCGCGTCGCCGGTGCACTTGGGATCGAACGAGGGGCACACGCCACCGCAGAGCTGGTAGGCGGCGAGCTCGGCGCTGCAGACCGCGGTCGTGCGGCAAGACGCGACGTAGCTCTCGGCGACGCACTCGAGGAAGTCGACCCACGGCTTGTAGCAAGCGCTGCCGGCGGCGACGCAGCCGGGCAGACAGGTGTCGGGCGCTTCGAGGCACGGCTCGATCGCCTGACACGCGCGCCGGCACGCCTCCTCGACGGGGCCGGTCGGTGTACCGGGGCCTGTCGACGCAGGGGATTGGGGCGTGCTCCCGTCGTCGTCGTCATCCTCGAACACGACCTGAGCGCCGCACGAGAGCGCACCGAGCGCGGTCAACGCGACGCCGAAAGCCCAAGAAGGGAAGCGCATCGCCGCATCCTACCAGGGGTGATTCACGGGTCGGTACGGAGGACGTCGAGCGACTTGGCGAAGAACGCGGCCTCTTCTTGGAGGCCGGCGGTCTCGCAGAACGCGCGCAGCTTTTCGTATCGGGGCAGGTGGTCGGCGCTGGTTGCCCAGACGATCTTGGTCGCGCACTCGGGGCATGCCCAGAGCGGCGCGCGATCTTCTTCTTCCAAGCTGTTGATGCCGGCCTGGACGCAGCGGTACGCGGTGCAGTGCTCGAGCGAGAACATGTGCCCCGTCTCGTGCACGGCGACCTTCAGGGCGCGCCGCAGGGTGAGCTTGAACGCGGCGTCGCCCTTGGAAGGATCGCCGTAGCGGTAGACCGACCAGAGCCCGACCCGGGCGCGGAGATCGGCCTGGCCGAAGACGAAGTTCCAGCCCTTGCCCGGCCAGAGATCGCTCGTCGTGAAGGCGATCAGGGCGGCGGCGTCTTTGGGCAGGCGTGACGGGAGCATCTCGTCGAGCACCCATTGGCTGAGGACCTGCTTGTCGCCCCATGTCGGGTGCACGCGCTTGGCGGAGGCGGGGATGAGGGTGAGGGGGAGCGCCTCTTCGCGGCGGGTGGGCAGGCCGAAGTACCGCGACATGTAGTCGGTCGTGAGCTCGAGCACCTTGTGCTGCGCCTCGTCGAAGGGGCCGATCGGCTGCACGACGATGGCGCGGCGGTCGGCGGTCGGAACCGTCGGGCGGCCGCGCACGTACTCTTCGAAGGTCTGGCCCGTCTCGGTGTGCTCGTAGCGCCACTCGCCGGGCTGGGGCTTGCCGGCGCGTGTGTGGAGCGGGCGGAGCTTTTCGCGCGCGGCGAGCAAGCCCGCCCAGCGGACTTTGGCCGCGTCGGCGGAGCTCGTCGCGGCCGGCAGGTGGTCGGTGTTGGACGACGCCGCAGGCGTGGGCCGGCGATCGCTCTGCGAGCACGCGGGCGCCCAGGCGCCGAGGGGCAGGGCAGCGAGACCGAGGAGCGTACGGCGACGAGTGAGCACGCGCGGGGAGCTACGACAACGCCGGCGGCGCGTCGGTTCCGAGGTCGGCGAGATATCCGCCTATGCCATAGGCCCGGCTCGCGGCCTCGACGAGGGCGAGCGGCTGGGAGAAGGCGGGATCGTCGAGGTCGGCCAGGCTCGAGACGACCCCGAGGGCGCGGGCGAGGACGACCCGCAGGGCGCGATCGTGGGCCAGGGTGGCCGCGCTGTGGCGGCCCTTGGTGTGGACGAGCTGGTAGCCGAAGAGGAGCGCGCGCACGTAGAACGCCTCGGCTCTCTGGTAGGCGCCGGGGCCGGCGAGGATCTCTTCAGGCACCGCCTCGAGCAGATCGATCGCCCCGAGGAGCGCGCTCCAGAGGCGGCGAGGCAGATCGCTCGAGCTCCGCCAATCCTCGGCGGCGAGGCGCTCGACCCGTGGACGGATCGCGGCGAGCGCGGGCCGAAACGAGGCGAGGTTCGGCGCGACCGGCGAGGTGAGCGCGGCGGCCGCACCGCCGAGCCCGGCGGTATCGAGCGCGGCCGCGAGCGAGGAGAGCGCGGCGGCCCCGTCCTGAACCTCGATCGCGGAGAGCGCGAGCATCGTCGCGGCGAGCTCGGCCCGATCGGCGTCGCCCGCGCGGCCGACGCGGACCCGCTCGGGGAGCGTCTCGATGAAGATCGCAGGATCGATGTCGGCGCTCGTCTCGGCGCGGGTAAGCGGCTCGCCATCCGCGACGGCGCGTTCGCCGCTCGCGAGGACGCACGGGCACTCGAGCCACGGGCTCACGCGGATGGCGGTGCCGTCGTCGACGAAGCGCGCGGGGTAGGTGCGGCAGCCGAGGGGCTTGTCTTCGGCGCAGCCCGACCGATGAATGCCGCAGCGCAGATCCGCCTCGAGGTACGCGCAGCGGCCATCCACGAGGGCCACGGCGAGGAGGCGATCGTCGGTGCCGGCGAGCGGGGTGAACGCACGGCGTTGGATCATGCCGGCGTCCTCGACGAGCGGGAGACGCGCTCGGGCGCGCGCCGCCTCGAGCGGGGAGAAGACGACCGTGGGGTAGAAGCGGCAGCACGTGCCGCGCCCGTCGCAGGCGAGCGTGAAGCGGGGCATCGCGAGCACGGGCCGCGGCGCACCCGCGGCGGGCTCGGTCGGCCGCGTCGGGGGCGCGACGTCGGTGGGCCCGTCTTCGAGCAGGCCCTCGGCCGCCATCTGGTCGATGAACGACGCGATCTCGTCGCTGGCGATCGGTACGCCCTCGCGCCTCACGTGCGCGGTCAGCCCGTCGACGTCGCGCGTACCGTCCATGCCGGAGACGAGCGTCCAAGCGCGCTCGGCGACGCGAACGGTGATGTCCCTTTTCGTGTCGTGGAGGACCACGATGCGCGCGCCGTCGTGGCGGTGACGGCGCGCGAACACGTGATCGGCGAGCCGCGGCCGCTGGGGCCGCACCGCGGCTACGCCTTGGCGGCGCGCGCAGCGACCGCCATGAGCTCGTGCAGCGTCTTGATCGGGATGTCGAAGGCGGCGGCGAGACCCTGGAGGGCGAGGCCCTCTTTCGTGCCGACCCCGCCGCCGAGCCACGCGATGACCGAGGCCATCATCAGGAGCGACGACCGCTCGCCCGCGTCGGTGATGACGCCCGCGATCGTCTTGGCGGCGCCCTTGCCCTCGCGCTCCAAGAGCACGCGCGCCATCTCGAGGCCGTCCTCGACCGCGTCCTCGGCGAAGCCCTCGCCGAGCATGCCGCGGAGGCCGATCGTGAGCTTCGCCCGCTCGGCCGGGGTGACCGAGCCGTCGGCGGCCGCGACGTAATAGAGCGTGTCGTAGATGGCTTGCTTGCGAGCGTCGTCGGCGGTGCGCTCGGCCGCGACCGCCGTGTCGACGGCGGCGTTGATCTGGGCCATCGAGTCTTCGATCGCCTTCTGGGCGCGCTTCAGCTCGGCGGCAGCAGCGTTCTCGTCGGTCGCGCTGGTGGACGCGCCGCCCAGCTCCTGGCGCGCCCACGAGAGGGCGCTCGCAAATGTGGTGCTCATGGGGGAGAAGCTACACCCTCGCCGGCACGCGATCGACGAGGTCGGAGATGCCGAGAGCGTGGCAGAACGCCCCGAGATCGGGGCTGGGCCCGCGCCAGCGCAGCTCGTCGAGTGTTTGCGTCGCGGGCGCGTCGGTGCGGAGCGTGGCGAGGCGCTTGAAGAGGGCCGCGTGCTCACGCGACTCGGAGAGCGTGGACGCGAGGCGCGGCGCGCCCCGCACCTCTTTCGGCCACTTGGCGGGGTCGTCGGGGATCGCGTCGATCGATCCGAACGCGCGGAGCAGCGCAGCGGCGCTCTTGCTGCCGAACCCGGGGATGCCGGGGTAGCCGTCGGCGGTGTCGCCGACGAGCGCCAGGTAGTCGGGGATCTGGACGGGGGCTACGCCGAACTTCGCCTTTACCCCGTCTTCGTTCAGGTCGGTCTTGCGGCGCCGATCGCGGAGGATGACGTGGTCGCCCCGCACGCATTGCGCGAGATCTTTGTCGACGGTGCAGATGACGACCTGGTCGCAGACGGGCGCGAGGAGCGCGGCGCTGGTCGCGAGCGCGTCGTCGGCCTCGAAGTCGACCATGGGCCACACCACGAAGCCGAGCGCGCGCATGGCGTCTTCGGCGATCGGGAACTGCTGCCAGAGAACGTCGGCGATCCCCTCTTCGGTCTTGTAGCCGGGCCAGAGATCGTTTCGGAACGAGCGGATGACGTGGTCGGTCGCGCACCCGACGTGGGTCGCGCCTTCGGTCTGCAGCAGGTAGATGAGCGTCGCCATCAGGCCGCGCACCCCGCCGATCTCTCGGCCGTCGGGGGCCTGCTTGGGCGGCGCGCCGAAGAAGGCGCGAAAGAGCTCGTAGGTCGCGTCGACGAGGTGGACGGTCGTCACGGCGCGCGCCCCCTGCGCTCGGCCACGTAGCCATCGATGAGGAACCGAGCCACGCTGAATGGGGGAGGGATCATCGGCAGCTCGTCGATGGGGAACCACCTCGCCTCTTCGATTTCGGTCGGGTCGGCCCGGAGCTCGCCGCCCGTGGCGCGCGCGGTGAAGCCCGCCATCAGCTGTGAGGGGAAAGGCCAGGGTTGGCTCGCGACGTAGCGGATGTCGGCGACGTCGAGCCCCACCTCTTCTTTTTCCTCGCGCGCGACACAGCCCTCGAGCGTCTCGCCCGGCTCGACGAAGCCGGCCACGAGCGCGAACATTCCGGGCGGGAGGCGCGACTGCCGGGCGAGGACGACGCGGTCGGCCCCGTCGTGGACGAGGACGATCGTGCACGGGGATACCTGGGGATAGACCTCGCGGTCGCACGCCTCGCACCGCTTGCCCCGATCGCCCGCTCGGCGCTGGAGCGGGCGCGCGCACGCGCCGCAAAAGCGAGAGGTCGCCTCGAAGTGAGCGAGCTGAGCGGCGATCGCGGCCGCGGCCAGGTTGGCGCCCTCGAGCGAGAAGAGGAGCCGGCGCACCGACGCTGCTCGGTAGGGCGCGGGCAGCTCGGCATCGGCGGCGAGCGTCACGACGACAGCCGGACGCCCGTCGACCATGCCCAGGGGCACCGCGTCGGCGAGCGAGAGGCCAGCGGCGCGAGCGGCCTCGCGGGTCGGGAGCGCGAACGGC
>CALKVR010000932.1 GCA_938004815.1 uncultured Polyangiaceae bacterium
CGCAACGGCCGACTCGTCCTCGACGAGCCCACCGATCTGCCCGAGGGCGCCGAGGTCGCGCTCGTGCTCGCTGATGACGACGGCGACGACATGACCCCCGAAGAACGCGAAGAGCTCCACAAGGGCCTTCGTCGGAGCATCGCCGAGATGCGTGAGGGGCGACTGATCGACGGCAAGGAAGTCATCGCCAAGCTGCGTGCTCGGACGTGAAGTACCGCTTCCCCGAGACCGGTGATCAGCAAGCCGAGAACGAGGACGCTTGGTGGCGGGGCAATCGGGACAAGGCGCCCGACCTATTCAACCGCGAGCTCGAGCAAGTGCTCGAGACGCTGCTCGTCCTTCCCGAGAGCGGCAAGCTCTACGGCGTGCACGACGGCGTCCAGCTGCGACGCGTGCCGCTGAAGAAGACGCGCTGCCATGTCTACTACTCCGTGGATACGAACGCGGACGAGATCGTCGTCCACTTCGTCTGGGGATCGCGCCTGCGCGGCGGACCGCCGCTAACCGGCGGCGGGCACTGACCTCCATCTCGCGACGACCCACGAGCTCGCGTGGCATCGTCACGCGCGCCGCGCCGTCGACGTCGCGCCCCGATCTCTGAACATCAGAGCGCATCCTACGTCTCGCGCGCGAGCGTCCATTTCGCGCGCGAACCAGCGTCTCTGGGCCGAAAACCGCGTCCGGGAAAATCTTCGGCGCAAGGTATTACGCGCCGTGGCTCGGGAGGTGGACCACGGCGGATCCGCTGGGGCTGCAGGCGGGGCTGAACCTGTACCTGTGCGGGCGGGCCTCACCGGTGGTGTTCAACGATCCGTCCGGCTTGGATGCGAAGAAGCCGTCGTACACCGTCGGAGGCCCTGACGACCCGCTCGCAAACCTCGTGATCCCGACGGAGGGACCAGATGAGGTGGGCGGTGACGGAGCCGGTGTTGGCACCGGCATCGGTACCGGAACTGGTGTCGGCGCGGGCGCGGGACCGGGGGCGGCGACGGGAAGTGTCGGAGGCGCCCCCGCCGGCAAGGCTCCCATCGATGACGACATCGTGCCCTTCGATCCGTACGCCGATGATCCGTTCGACGCCTGGCTCCTCGAGCACGCGCCCAGCGACAGCACGTTGGAGACGGCGCAGGACATCGTGGTGCTGGGGACGCTCGTCGCGGCTACGTTGGCAACGGGAGGTGCAGCACTTGGTGCGGCGACGGGGATCGGCTTCGGCTCGTTCGCAGCCGGCGCGATCTCTGGCGCGCTCTCGGGCTGTTCTTCCTCGGCGGAAGCAGCCTCTACGAGGGGCGAGACCCCAACTGCCGAGGAAGCTGCTGTAGCCATCGGTGGTGGGGCCCTCACCGGCGGTCTAGCTGGGAAGCTCGGGCAGTGGGCCGCACAACTCGGTCGGGCGAGTGCGGGCGTGAAAGCACCGCCGACGACAACTCCCAGTCCGAACGCAACGCCGACAACCGTCACTGCAATGCGGCGGGTCGGGGACGCCCTGGAAACGATCGATGACATCCAGGCCAACCCGAACCTGCTGAAGGATCTGAACCCCGCCGGCGGCTACCCTTTGACCGCGCCGGCGGTGAGGCCCTGGACCATTTGGCGCTGGACGAAGAAGAAGACGAGGACGACGGGAATGGAGAGGAGGAGGGAGCCCGCAGCGAAGAGGCCCCAATCGGGGTCGAAGCCGCCGACGGATTGCTGGAGGGTGACGGGCAAAGTGTAACGGGTGGCGTCGTCGAGGAAGACGCTGGCCATGATGAACTCGTTGTACGCGTTCATGAACGAGAAGAGCGCGGTGATTCCAATGCCGGGGCGCACGAGGGGGAGGAGGATCTTGCGGAAGATCATCCAGGAGGAGGCGCCGTCGAGCCGGGCCGATTCGTCGAGGTCGCGCGGCAAGACGTCGAAGTAGCCCTTGAGCATCCAGATGCTGAAGGGCACGGTGGTGGTCGCGTAGATGAGCACGAGGCCGGCGGTGGTGCCGAAGAGGCCGAGGGCGTCGAGCAAGAAAAGCAGCGGCACGGCGGTGACGACCGCGGGGAACATCTGCGAGAGGAGCATCGCCTTCATCCCCGCTTCGCGCAGCGGGAACGCGAAGCGCGAGAAGCCGTAGGCAGCGGAGAGGGCGAAGAGCACGCCGACGAGGGTCGCCGCGCCGGAGACGAGGAGCGAGTTGCCGAGCTGGAGAAAGAAGAGCGGCCGCCCATAGAAGTCTTCTGCAAAGACGAAGTCGGAGAAGCTCTTGAAGCTGATCTCGTCGGGAATGGGGAGCGGGCCCGAGGGCGCGAGGCGGCCCGAAGGCGAGACGGCGAGGCGAACGACCCAGAGGATGGGGTAGAGCACCGCCGTCGACGCGGCGAGGAGCGCCACGTGGGTCAGGACGACCTCGAGGGGGCGCGGGGCGAAGCCGCCCTCGTGTTTGGCGGCGCTCTTGTCGCGCTTCACGCCGCCTCCGGGTCGATGCGCTTCGTGAGCCGCCCATAGAGGACGAGGAACGCGAAGATGAGCACCGAATAGGCGGCGGCGTAGCCATAACGCTGCCCGCGCTCGAACGCCCAGCGGTACGCCTCGCTGACGAGGATGTCGGTCTGTGACCCCGGCTCACCGCCGCTCACGAGGTAGACGACATTGAACATGTTGAACGTCCACACGCTGCCGAGGATCACCGCGGGCAGGAGGGCCGGGCGGATGTGGGGCAGGACGATGTGGGTGAAGCGCTGCACGCGCGAGGCGCCGTCGAGGACGCTCGCCTCTTCGAGCTCGCGCGGGATCGCGGAGAGGGCGCCGAGGGTGACGACCATCATGAAAGGAAAGCCGAGCCACGTATTGGTGACGAGGTTGGCGAAGAACGCGGTCCCGAACGAGTCGAACCACGTCTTTCCCTCGAACCCGAACGGCGCGAGCAAGGCATTGATGGCGCCGACCTGCGCGTGAAACATGCCTTTCCACATCAGGGCGGTGATGTAGTTGGGGATCGCCCACGGCAAGATCAGCAAAAGCCGATAAAACGTGCGCAGCTTGAGCCAAGCGGGCCTGAGGAGGAGGGCGAGGGCCACGCCGAGCGAGACGTGCAGGACGACGTTGAGGACCGTCCAGAGCACGGTGACGCCGAGCGCGAAATAGAACGAGCGCGCCTCGAACGCGCGCTCGAGGGGGGGCGCCAGTATCTCGCGGAAGTTCTGGGTGCCGACGAAGACGAACTCGCCTTGGTGGTACTCGAACAGGCTCATCCCGGCGCCGGTCAGCATCGGCGCGATGACGAGCACGGCCGCCGCGAGGACGCCCGGCGCGAGGTAAGGGAGGGCGGCGCTGCCCCACCAACCGGTCAGACGCGCGCGCGCCGCCACCGGCGAGGCGGCGTCGGCTCGGACGCGCTTGACGATGAGAACGCTCCCGAGGGCGAGGAGCGCCGTCAAGAGGACGCCGTAGATGCGCGCGTCGCCGCCCTCGAGGCGCTTGTCTTCGATGCGGTCGAGGCCGTAGCGGGCGGTCGCGATCGCTTCGTCGACGTCGCGGCCGGCGACGCTGGCCTTGAGGACGTCGTCCGCGGGCCGCCAGACCGCCGCCATTCGCGTGGAGGTGGGGGTCGCGCCGCCGGCGACGAGCCCGCGAAGCTGGGTGGCGACGAGCCGATCCGAGAGCGTCGCCCCGCCCCCGTCACGGGCCGCGTCGTCGTACGCAGCGCTGACGACTGAAGGCAACGACAGCCGCTCGCGGCGGAGCGCCTGACCGCGGGGGCCGGCGAGGAAGCGCGCGACGTCTTCGGCTTGCTCGACCCGCTTGGCGCTCGTGGTGACGAACGCGGCCTCGATGGTCACGAACGAGCCGGCAGGGCGCCCCGCGATGTCGAAAATCGGCGCGACGTCCCATGCCTGCTTCGCGGCGATGTCGCCCCCGGGCGTGTACCACGGGCCGCAGATGATGAGCGCGACCTGCCCCGCCTCGAAGAGGCGGATGGCCTCGTTGTAGCTGGGGTCTGGCGGGAGCGTGCCCTCTCTGCGCAGCTCGCCAGGCAGCCGGAACGAGCGCGGGTCGTCGAACACCGCGAAGCGCTCGCCCCCCTCGTGGAAAACCGCACCTTCGTGCGCGAGAAAGAATGGCGCGTGGAAGAAGAAGAGGTTCGCTTCGTAGGCGAGCGGGTAGACCTTGTGGGGCAGGTCGTCGGGCAGCGTCGCGCGGAGCGCGCGTACCTCGTCGAGCGTTCGCGGGGGGCCGCCCGGCAAGAGAGCCTTGTTGTAGAAGACGAGCAGCGTCTTGTAGGTG
>CALKVR010000933.1 GCA_938004815.1 uncultured Polyangiaceae bacterium
GGTCGGCGGTGACGACGACGCCATCCTGCGCGCGTTCCGGTGGGATGCCGGCACGATCACCCGCGTCCCCGAGCGCGACGTCGCGCTCGACCTCGACACCTCGGTCCGGGCCCTGGCGTTCGGCCCGAACGGTTGCGTCTACGCGCTGTCGGAGCGTGAGGACCAGCTCGTCACCTCGTGCGGGGCCGAGCGGCGGTCGGTGCGCACCCCGCCGGGGCCGACCCAGATCCAGATCAATAACGGTATCGTCATTGTCACGACGGCGATCGGGCACGCCCTCGCCGCCGCCCGCCTCGACGCCGCGGGCTTTCCGGCGGTCGAGCTCGTTTCGATCGAGCACGACGGGCCCTTCTTCGGGCTGGCGACGGCGCCGCGCGGAGCGGGCGTTCTGGTCGCAGCCGGAGGGGTCGAGGACGCGCCGCTCGACCGGACGGGCGGCTTTTTCGGCAACGTAGACTCGTTCGTGTGGCTCTTCGCCTTCGACGGCGCCGCGTGGCGGCGGCTCTCGACCGTGAACACGAGCGAGCTCGGCGTCGTGACGCCGAAGGCCCTCGCCCTCGAGGTTCGAGACGGAGAAGCCGTCACGTTGGCAACGGGCTATGCGAGCGATGCCGCGGTCCTGATCCGCACCCCGCTCGGCTCTGACCTCGAGGGCCCGAGCGGGGCGGGGGAGGGGGGCACGCGCACCGAATCGGTTCCGAGCGTGCCGGGGCTGTCGAAGCTCGCGCGCGGCGTCGACGGCGGGTTGGTCGGGGCCTCGACGGTCCTCGACGCGTGGGTCGCGCTCGGCCCGGGCGAAGCGCCGCGCGTCGAGCGTGTGCAGCGCGGGCCGCGGGGCCAGCTCCACCTCGGCGAGGCGCTCTTTTACACGTCGCTGATGGGCCCCTGGCAGGAGGCGACGGGGCCGAAGAGCCGATTCACGTGTGAGACATGCCACCTGGAGGGCGGCGTCGACGGGCGCACGCACCGCACGGGTCGGGGCGACGTGGTCGCTACGACCAAGCCGCTGCGCGGGATCTTCAACAACGCGCCGCACTTCACGCGCGCGCTGGACAAGGACACGGCCGAGATGGTCTTCGCCGAGTTCGGTGTCGCGGCGGCCGCGTCGGCTAACGACGGCTGGTTCTCGCTCGACGAGGCGCCGCTCGCGTGGGCGCGTGACGTCGACCTGGCGCCGGACGTCGATCGCTCCGCGCTCGGCCTTCGTCGCGCGCTCCTCGGGTACCTCGCGCACAACGCGCATGCGCCGAACCCGCGCGTGGGCGCGAGGCGCGCGTTTGCTCCTCTCGAGGCGCGCGGCGCGGGGCTGTTCGAAGCTCGGTGCGCCGGGTGCCACGCTCCCCGCCTGGTCGCTGGAGACGCGACGAGCAGCGTGCCGCGGAGCGAGTGGGAGCGTTTGGTGATGAGCGAGGCCGGCCCCATCGTGTGGGCGCGCGACGGCTACGAGAAGACGGGCGTCGAGCCCTACGTGCACGAGCTCGGGGCGCGGCCCACCTCGCTCCGGCGGCTCGAGGACAAGCGCCCCTACTTCACGAACGGCAGCGCCAAGACGCTGGGCGTGGTCCTGGAGCGAGCCCGGTGGGACGGCGCGCGCTTCTTTCACGACGGGGCGCCTGAGGGCGCCGCGGGCCTCTCGGCCGACGAACGCGACAGCCTCGCCGCGTTCTTGTTGCTGCTCTGACGCGGCCCCCGCCGCTCGAGCAGGCAGCGATCTCGACAAATGCCCTCGAAAGGAGCAAGGAGTAGCTGTGCTCCACCGCGTCGAGGCCCCACGCGCGTCCGCTTCGGCGGTCGATCGCGCCAAGTCGCGCCTCGACGCCGAGGTCGGGGCGTCGAAGATCGTCACCGGCGCCGACGCGCTCGCGGCGTTCGCGGGTGACGAGTCCGAGAACGAGCCCGTCCTGCCCGACGTGGCGGTGCGCGCGGAGACGGCCGAGGACGTGCGCCGGGTGCTGCGCATCGCTGGTGAGACGGGGGTACCGGTCACGCCGCGGGCAGGGGGCAGCGGCAAGTCGGGCGGGTGCATCCCGGTGGCGGGCGGCATCGTGCTCGCCACGTCGGGGTTGGCAGCGATCAAAGAGATCGATCGCGCCGAGCAGATCGCGGTCGTCGAGCCGGGGGTCGTGCTCGCCGATCTGCACCGCGCGGTCGAGACCGAGGGGCTCTTTTATCCACCCGACGCCAACTCGCTGACGTGGTGCGCGATCGGCGGCAACGTCGCCGAGAACGCGGCCGGCCCGCGAGCGTTCAAGTACGGCGCGACGCGTGATTACGTGCTCGGTCTCGGGGTCGTCACCATCGGCGGCGACGCTTTGACCCTCGGCCGACGCACCAAGAAGGGGGTGACGGGCTACGACCTCACGTCGCTGGTCGTGGGTAGCGAGGGCACCCTCGCGGTGGTGACCGAGGCGACGGTGCGCCTCATTCCGAAGCCCGAGCAGGTGGTCACCCTGATGGCGCTCTTCACCGACGTGCACGCGACCGGCCACGCCGTCACCGCCATGCTCGATGCACGGGTCGTTCCGCGGTGTGTCGAGCTCCTCGACCGGGCCACGCTCGACGCGGTCCGGAAGCAGGGTATGGCGTTCGACGAGCGCGCCGGCGCCATGCTCATCATCGAGGTCGACGGCTCCGAGGCCGCCGTCGAGACCGAGATGGAGCGAGCCGGCTCGGCGTGCGACGGCGCCGGTGCGCTCACCGTCCTCTGCGCGCAAGACGAGGCCCAACGCAACCGGCTCTGGGCCGCGCGGCGCGCCCTCTCCCCCACGACCCGCGCGATGGCGAAGTTCAAGGTCTCCGAGGACGTCGTCGTCCCACGCACGAAGATCGGCGCGCTGCTCGAAGAGGTCGATCGCATCCGCGAGCGCACCGGTGTCTCGCTGCTCACTTACGGTCACGCTGGGGACGGCAACCTGCACGTGAATTTCCTCTGGAACGACCCCGCCCAGATGGCGAGCGTTCGCGCCGGCCTCGACATGCTGTTTCGAGCGGTCGTCGCGATGCGGGGTACGCTGACCGGCGAGCACGGTGTCGGCCTCTCCAAGGCCGCGTACCTGCCGCTCGAGCAGTCGGCCGACGTCATCGCGCTGCAGCGGCGGCTGAAAGACGCGTTCGACCCCAAGCACCTCTTGAACCCCGGCAAGATGTTCACCGGCGAAGGGCACAAGGCCTGTTGATGCGCGTCCTCGGCATCGACCCGGGCACGCGGCACCTCGGCTGGGGCGTGCTCGATCAAACGGGCACCAAGATCACGCATGTCGATCACGGTGTCGTCAGCCCCGAGGAGCGGCTCACGCTCGCTGATCGGCTGGTCTACCTGGATGAAGCGCTCGAGCACATCATCGACAAGTACCGGCCCAACGCCGCGGCGGTCGAGGCCATCTTCTTCTCCAAGGACGCGCAGGCAGCCGCCAAGCTCGGCCACGCCCGCGGGGTCGTGCTGCTCCGCCTCGCGCGCGCGCAAACGCCCACGTTCGAGTATCCACCCGCGCGGGTGAAGCGCGCCGTGACGGGGCGCGGGGCAGCCTCCAAAGATCAGGTCGCCCACCTCGTCGGCGCCCTCCTCGGGCTCGGAGGCCCGCCACGGCACGACGCGGCCGACGCCCTCGCGAACGCGTTCACGCACCTCGCGATGGCGAAGTTCGCGGCCGCGCTCTCGGCGTCGACCCGCCGGCCGTAAGCAAGCCCAGCGGCTGACGTTGTGGTAGGAGAGCACCACCTGCGGGCCGGCTCGCGGCTTGCAAAGCGTCTCGATCGCACTCATGTCCGCCCGAACCTCGCGCCGATCGTTTCTCTCTCAGACCGCGGCGATCGTGGCCGCCGCTGCGGGCACGCTCGCCACCACCGACCAGGCGCTCGCCCAGGCCAAGAAGCCGACGGCCGACGAGATCGCGGGCCGCGTGCAGCGGTTCTACGACGGGACCAAGACCTTCCGCGCCAGCTTCAAGCAGGTCTACTTCATCAAGGTCCAGAACAAGAAGAAGGAGTCCAAGGGCAAGGTCGTCTTCGACAAGCCGGGCAAGATGAGCTTTTCGTACGAATCGCCCAACGGCAACCGGGTGGTGTCCGACGGCAAGATCATCAAGGTCTACGAAAAAGAAGCCGAGCAGATGTACGAGACGCCGGTGAAGAAGTCGCAGTACCCCGCCGCGCTGTCGTTCCTGCTCGGCGAGGGCAAGCTCTCCAAAGACTTCACCCTCAAGCTGCTCGACTCGTCGACGATGAAGTTCGAGGGCGGGTACGTCCTCCAGGGCGTCCC
>CALKVR010000934.1 GCA_938004815.1 uncultured Polyangiaceae bacterium
CAAGGGTACAAGCCGCTCACCAAGCCCTGGAACAAGTCGGACGGCTTCTCGGCAGGCTCGGCGCTCCTGGCCTACTTGCCGGGCGCGGTCGACACCGGCCTGCCGAACGCCGACCAGGTGGCCGACACCATCCTCACGAGCTCGCCCACCGTCGTCGTCGACATGGAGACGGGCGACCTGGTGCCCCACTGGACCGAGACCGACCACTCGACCGCCGACCTCGCCCAGCGCGCCATCCTGATTCACCCGGCGATCCCGCTCCGCGACGGCGCGCGTTACGCCGTCGCCATCCGCGGCGTCGAGGACGCTGACGGTAACGTCATCGATCCGTCGCCCGCGTTCCGGGCGCTGCGCGATGGGGGCAGCTTCGACCATCCGTCGATCGCCCAGCGCGCGGCGCTCTACCAAGAGATCTTCGCCGCCCTCGACGGCGCCGGGATCGACCAGGCCGATCTCCAGCTCGCGTGGGATTTCACGACCGCGAGCCGTGAGAACAACACCGGCCGCCTCCTCCACATGCGCGACGAGGCGTTCGACATCGTGGGCGCCGGCGGCCCGGCGTACACCATCACCGACGTCCAAACCGACATCGACCCGACCAACATCGCGTTCGAGATCCACGGGACGATGGAGGTGCCGCTCTACCTCGATCAGCCGGGCGTGGGCGCCGAGCTCCAGTTTGGCGCCGACGGCTTGCCCGAGCCCAACGCGGCCACGCCGACGTACGAGGTCGAGTGGGAGCTGCTCATCCCCCAGAGCGCGCTCGTCACACCGGCCAAGCTCGTCCAGTACGGCCACGGCCTGCTCGGGAGCCGTACCCAGATCGAGAGCGGGCACTTTCGATCGTTCTGCAACACGTACAACTACGCCATCTTCAGCGTGAACCTCGTGGGGATGGCCGAAGACGACGAGAACTGGATCGGGGTCCAGGTCGCCGAGGGCAAGAGCGACGAGCTCGACAAGATGATGAGCCGCCTCCACCAGGGGATGCTCAACAACCTGATGGGCATGCGCCTGATGACGACGGGCATGGACAGCGACCCGACGTACGGCCAGTACATCGACGGCAGCCAGCGCTACTACTGGGGCATCAGCCAGGGCGGCATCATGGGCGGGGTGCTCATGAGCGTGTCGACCGACGTCGAGCGCAGCGTGCTCGAGGTCATGGGCCAGCCCTACAACACGCTCCTCAACCGCAGCGTCGACTTCGATCCGTTCTTCGGCCTGCTCGCGTTCACCTTCCCCGACGCGCGCGACCAGCAGCTCTTCTTGGGCACGCTGCAGATGCTGTGGGATCGCGTCGAGCCGAGCGGCTACACGAAGTACGCCGTCACCGACAAGCTGCGCGGCAGCCCCGCCGACCGGCGCATCCTCCTCCGCGTCGCGCTGGGCGACCACCAGGTCACGACGTACGGCGGGCACACGATGGCGCGCGCGATGAACGCCAAGCACGTGACGACGGGGCTTCGCGAGGTGTGGGGTCTCGAGCTGACGGCGGGGCCCGTCGACGAGCCGGGGGCGACGTACTTCGAGTACGACTTCGGCCTGCCGCCCGAGCCGCTCTGCAACGTGCCGATGTCGCTCTGCGACGATCCCCACGGCGATCTGCGTCAGCTCGACGAGGCCCGCGTCCAGGTGAACGAGTTCTTTACGACCGGCGTCGCGTCGAACACGTGTCCGGCCGGCATCTGCTCGCACCCCGAGCTGTCCGGATGCACCGGGATGGAAGATCCGAACCTCTGCGACTAAGCGCCCTGCGGAGGGTTTAGGGGTGCGTTCGGCGCTGGCGATGCGCTACCTTCGGTGAACCCACCATGATGGCCCCGTTCCTCATCGCGAGCATCTGTGTTGCGTTCGGGTTCCTCTTCGTGCTGTTCGCGTTCGTGACCCCACCGTGGTGGCTCCAGCCGATCTTCGAGATCAACATCTTCTACTTCCTCGGCTACCGAACGCAGAAGATCGTCATCGGCGTGTTCCTCATGGTCGTGCCGCCCACGATGCTGCTGGGCTTCTCCGACATGTTCACGATGTAGCTCGCGCGCCCCGTGGCGGGTCGATCCGCCGAGCGGTGGTGCCAGCTCGGGGAAGGGGCGCTGCGCCTAGCCCGCCGTCGCGGCGCGAGGACGTTCGGGCAGGCTCGCCGCCGCTCTCAAGGGCGGTCGTGTGGGCGAGCCCGGGCACTCGAGCGACGCCGTCCCACATGAGCGGGCAGGTTCCGCCACCCTAGCCGACAATTCTGTCAGCTACAGGTCGGATCGACGCCTCGAGACCTGGCCTGCACCGGCCCTCCCCGGAGGGACCGCGACCGTGGTCGATGCATGGTCGTTCCTGTACGACGATCCCGATCCACTCCAAGCGGGCGTAGCCCCGAACACCATCGACATCGTCCGCGCCGCCCTCATCGTAGGCTACGTCTTCGAGCCGGATGGCGCGCCGAAGCCGCTCGCGAACGTGAGCGTGCTGGGCCACCCGGAGCTCGGCACGACAATCACCGATGGGAAAAAGATCGCATCTTTCCGATCGGCGCCCGGGCGACGGCGTGGGTCGATAAATACGTCTTCGACGTGCGGCCTGAGATCGTAGTCGATGCGCAGGACGACACGGTGTTTCTCGGGCTCGAGGGCGAGCCGCTCGACCCTGCATACCTCACGCACCGCGTCGGCCGGTACGTGCAGGCCGCGAACATCGGCAAAACCGGCGCCTGCCATCTCTTCCGCCACACCATGGCCACCCTGATGCTCGAAGGCGGCGCCGACGTCCGGTACATCCAGCACATGCTGGGGCACGCGAGCCTCGGGTCGACCGAGATCTACACCCGCGTGGCGATCCGGATGCTCAAGGCGGTGCACGACGCCACCCACCCCGGGGCAAGCTCGGGCGTGACGGCGGCGCCTCCTCGCCGGCGGCCGAGGAGCCGGGCGGGGCGCGCGAGGAGCTTCTCTCGGCGCTCGAGGCCGAGCTCGAGGAGGAAGACGAGGACGGGAAGGAGGCCGTGAGGTGAGCTACGCTTCAGGCATGACGATGACGGCCGACGAGATCCTCGAGCACGTGCGGGCCCTGCCCTACCGCGAGCGCCTCAAGCTCGTCGAGCGCGTCGTGCACGAGGCCGTCGAGCCGCAGGCGGAGCCTGCGAAGCTCACCGAGAAGCCCCCCCTCTTGGCCGATCTGAGCGATGAGGAATTCGACGCCTTCCAAGCATCGCTCGCCGAGCGGCGACGGACCCTCCCCATGCGCGCTGGACGATGAAGGCGCTCATCGACACCGACATCCTCAGCGAGCTGCAGCGCGACAAGAACGCGCAGATACGCGCGCACGCGGTGGCCTACGAGAAGGAGCACGGCGCACTTGCCGTCTCCTCCATGTCGATCTTCGAGGTGCTCGAGGGCTGGCATCAGGCCAATCGACCGGAGCGCGCCGAGGCGTTTCTGAAGTGGATCGATGGAGCCGACATCCTCGCCTTCGATGCAGAATGCGCCCGCCTCGCCGGAGAGATCTCCGGCATGCTCAACCGAACCGGGCAACCCATCGGGCTCGCGGACGTCGCCATCGCGTCGACGGCGCTCCGCCACCGCCGCAGGATCGTCACCGGCAACGTCGATCATTATGAGCGCGTGCGCGCCCTCGGCTTTCCGCTGGTCATCGCGAACTGGCGCGATCCGTAGCCCCTCGGGCCCCCTCCTCTTAGCCGCCCTCTGCCCGGCGAGGTAACCGGCGCGGCCCAACGCAGCGTTGGGCCGACGCCTCAAGAACTTGCGCGGCCCCTCGATGGGCAGCGTCCTTCCGCCCGGCCAGGGAACCAGGAGGCGCCGCACGAGCGCCGAGAGATCCGAGCACCCTCGCGCGCGAGCTCGGACCGCCGGTACCATGGGGATCGTGATCGGCGCCGAGATCGTCCCCGCAACCGCCCTCCCGACGCGAGCGTGCGCCGCGCCGCGCGCGTTGGCGAACCCGGTGCGTGGCGCCGGATCGCGTCGGGCCGATCGCGTGCGCGCACGAAAACGCGGATCCCGGGCGACGGCCCTTTCCGCACGGGATCGTGTCGGACGAAGCCGACTCCAAGCCGCGAGAACGCGTCCGGAAAACTTGGGCATCGGTGCGACGAACGCGTCGGTGACCACGATTATCGAATACCTCGTCGACGGGCTGGGGCGGCGCGTCGGCAGGAAGCGGAACGGCGTGCTTGAGCGCGGCTGGCTTTGGCGTGGGCAGCTGCAGCCGGTCGCCGAGCTCGATGCCGCCGGGGCGGTGACCAAGCGCTTCATCTACGCCGAAGGGGTCAACGTCCCGGATTTGATGGTCACCGCGTCCGCGACGTACCGCCTCATCAAGGATCACCTCGGCAG
>CALKVR010000935.1 GCA_938004815.1 uncultured Polyangiaceae bacterium
GCTCGTGAGCGGCGGCGGCAAGAAGCCGTACAAGCAGAAGGGCACCGGCCGCGCGCGCCAGGGCTCGATCCGCGCTCCGCACCACGTGGGCGGTGGCATGGCCCACGCCCTCGAGCCCAAAGACTGGTCGTACCGTCCGCCGCGCAAGGTCCGCATCGCGGCCCTCAAGAGCGCGCTCTCGCTCTTCGCGAAAGAGCAGCGCCTCATCGTGGTCGACAAGTTCGACTTGGCCGAGATCAAGACCAAGGCCCTCGTCGGCGCCTTGAGCACGCTCAAGGCCGACAAGAAGGCGCTCGTCGTCGACAGCGGCGACAACGAGAAGCTGGTCAAGTCGATCCGCAACGTCGCGGCGCACCGCTTCCTCCCCCCGGAGGGCGTGAACGTCTACGACCTCCTCCGTCACGATCACCTGATCGTCACGAAGGACGCCGCCAAGAAGCTCGAGGAGCGCTGCCTCAAGTAGGCGGCGAACAAGACCATGCTGCGAACCAGCGAGACCATCATCCGAAAGCCCATCGTCCTGACGGAGAAGTCGAGCCGTCTGCGCGAGGGTAACAACAAGGTGATCTTCGAGGTCGCTCCTACGGCGAACAAGATCGAGATCAAGAACGCCATCCAGAAGCTCTTCTCCGTGACCGTGCTCGACGTGAACACGATGATCATGCGCGGCAAAGAGAAGCGCATGGGCCGCGGTCACGCGCGCCTCCGCAACTGGAAGAAGGCCGTCATCACGCTCAAGGCGGGTGACGAGATCAAATTCTTCGACGAGAAGGACGAGTAAGGGTCATGGCCGTCAAAACTTTCAAGCCGACGTCCGCGGGGCGACGCTTCTACTCGGTGAGCGACTTCGCCGAGATCACGGCCGACCGGCCCGAGAAGAGCCTCGTCGAGAAGCAGAACTCGACGGGCGGGCGCAACAACCGCGGCCGCATCACCAGCCGGTTCCGTGGCGGCGGGCACAAGCAGCGCTACCGCGTCATCGACTTCAAGCGGAACAAGATCGGCGTCCCCGCGACGGTGGCGACGATCGAGTACGACCCGAACCGCACCGCGCGCATCGCGCTGCTCCACTACGCCGACGGCGAGAAGACGTACATCCTCGCGCCCGACGGCCTCGCGGTCGGGCAGCAGGTGATCTCGACCCGCCACGCCGACATCAAGGTCGGCAACTCGCTCCCGCTCCGCTTCATCCCCCCCGGCACGACGATCCACAACGTCGAGCTGAAAAAGGGCAAGGGCGGCCAGCTGGTTCGTTCGGCGGGCACGGCCGCGCAGCTCATGGCCAAAGACGGCGAGTGGGCGCAGGTTCGCCTGCCCAGCGGCGAGATCCGCAAGGTTCACGTCGAGTGCCGCGCCACCATCGGTCAGGTTTCGAACCTCGACCACGGCAACATCACCCTGGGCAAGGCCGGCCGCACGCGCTGGCTCGGCTTCCGCCCGCACAACCGCGGCGTCACCATGAACCCCGTCGATCACCCGATGGGCGGTGGTGAGGGTCGCAGCTCGGGTGGGCGTCACCCCTGCTCGCCGTGGGGCCAGCTCGCCAAGGGCCTCAAGACGCGCAACAACAAGCGGACGGACTCGATGATCATCCGTCGCCGGAACGTGAAGGGTTAAGCCATGCCGCGCAGCGTAAAGAAGGGCCCGTTCGTCGACGGCCACCTGATGGAAAAGATCACGGCCAACCAGGGCCAGCAGTCGAAGAAGGTCATCAAGACCTGGTCGCGACGCAGCACGATCGTGCCCGAGGCCGTTGGTCTCACGTTCGCCGTCCACAACGGCCGCAAATTCGTCCCGGTCTTCGTGACCGAGAACATGGTCGGCCACAAGCTCGGCGAGTTCGCCCCGACGCGCACGTTCCACGGGCACTCGGGCGACAAGAAGTCCAAGGTCGCCGGCAAGAAGTAGCCTCGTCGTGAGTCTGATGGGTGGGCGTGCTCGTCGCGTCCACCCCCGCAGATTCACCCGCTGGCCCCCTCAGCCCTGCTGAGGGGGCTCTTGCTTTTCTCCGGGGCCCAACCCCGTGTATCGGCGCCGCAAACGTCACGTCTCACGTACCGTGGCGTACGATGCAGCGGTGATCCTGATGACCCCCGAGCCGGCTGCCGAGCCCGAAGAGGCGCCTACGCATCGCGTCAGCGAAGACGAGGCCCCGGCCGAAGCCTCGGCGCCGCCCGGCCGCCGCTGGCCGTGGATCTTGCTCGGTGTGCTGATCGTCCTCCTCCTCGGTGGCGGCGTCGGCGCCTTGGTCCTGAGTCGGTACCTGCCGAGCATGGCGGGCGATCGGGCCGTTGCTGGAGCCAAGGAGCGCGGCTTCGACCTGGGCTTTCAGTCGATCGACGTCGAGGGCGTCTTGCCTTGGGATGACGAGCCCGCGCGGATCACGCTGAAGGGGGTCAAGCTCAAGAACGTGGCCGCGCCCGACGTCTCCATCGACGTCGAGCAGGTGAGCGTGACGATGAAGGGGCTCGACCCCGCCAGCGTCGACGTGGTGGGCCCGTCGGTCTACGCGCCGAGCCTGCCCGCGCTCTTCGCCTTCGAGGACGCGATCAAGAGCGGACCGTCGAAGTCGATCCCGGTCACGTCGACCGACGTGAGGCTGCGCGTCGACCGCATCGCCGAGACCCTGCCGCTCGCGGTCGTCGCCGAGGCGAAGCAGATCACGGCGAAGGACGGCGTCATCGAGATCGAGGGGCTGACGATCGAGCCCTCGATCCCGTTCGTGGATCTGGGCATCCCCCCGGTGTCGGTCAGCGTCGAGCGTGAAGAGGACCGAATGTGGCTGCGGTTCGCCGACGTGAAGGCGATGCGGCTAGGCGTGAACCGCGCAGCGACGCGCGCGTTTCTCGAGCTCGATGGCCTGGGCTCGGGCGACTTGCCGAAGTGGCTGCCCATCGGGCTGCCGGGCAAGAGCGTCACCGGCAAGCTGGACATCGCCCTGTCCGGGCCCGACGCGCTCTCGGGGAGCTTCGACGCGGCCGTCAAGGGCTACGTGCCGCCGCACCCGCGCGAGCTCCAGGGCATCCTGTTCGGTGACACGACCAAGGTGTCGAGCAAGGTCAAGCTCGACGGCATGACGGTTCTGTTCGACGACTTCAGCATCAAGGCGGGGTCGTTGGAGCTCAAGGGCGGGGGCAACCTCGGCCTGAGCGGCACGCTCAAGCTCGATCTGAAGGGGGTCGTCCCCTGCTCGAGCCTCGCCGTCAGCGCGATCGCGGCTCACCTCGGCCCGACGGCGTCGATGGTCGCGGGGCGCCTCGCGCGGGGCCGACTGGCGGGCAACGTCGAGACACGCGTGACGGTCGAGGCCGACGTGCGCGACGTGGCCAAGGCCAAGGTGATTCCGTCGGCGTTCGTGCGCTGCTCGATCGCGATCTAAGCGCGGATCAGCCCGCGAGCGCGGCGACGGCGTCGGCGATCGCGTGGAGCGGCAAGACCTTGGAGGCGACGCCGGCACGCACCGCGGCCCCGGGCATGCCGTACACGACCGCGGTGTCCTCGCTCTCGACGAGGACGCTGCCCCCGGCGCGGCGGATGAGCGACGCGCCGTGCACGCCGTCGTCGGCCATCCCGGTGAGGATGACGGCGTGGGAGCGGGGGCCGAAAGCATCGGCCGCGCTCCGAAAGAGCCGGTTGGCGCTCGGGACGTACCGGTCGGTGGGATCGGGAGGCCGGACGTCGATGATTGGATAGCCGTTCACTTTGCGGAGCGACATGCACGCGCCGCCGGGGCAGACGTACGCCCGCCCGGCCAGGACGAGATCGCCGTCGACGGCCTCACGCACGGTGACGGCGGCGACGCGGTCGAGGCGCTCGGCGAAGGTGCGCGTGAAGTTCGGCGCCATGTGCTGCGCGACGAGGACGGCGCCGGGGTACGAGGGCGGCAGGCGCGAGAACAAGTGAAGGAGGGCGGTCGGCCCGCCGGTCGACGAGGCGACGACGACGATGAAGCGCGGGGGTACCGAGAGGGGGGCGTGGTCTTTCGACGAGCTACGCGGCGGCAGCTCGCTGGGGCGTGGGCGCTGCATCAGGTGCCGCGTCAAGAGGAGCTTCTGCACCAGGTCGGTCTTGAACGGCTCCGGCGAGAGCAGCGGATCGGGCGGCTTGGGGATGAAGTCGACGGCGCCGAGGTCGAGCGCTTTGAAGACGTTGTCGGTGGCGTCGTGGCTGGAGAGCACGATGACGGGCGTGCTGCGGCGCGCGAGCAGGAGCCGCAGAAACGTGAAGCCGCCCATCTTGGGCATCTCGAGATCGAGCGTGATGGCGTCTGGATCGAGCTCGGCCACCATCCGCAGCGCCTGCTCGCCGTTGGACGCGTGCCCGACGACCTGGATCTCGTTCGAGGACGAGACCGCGTCCGTGATCACGTGCCGCACCACGCGCGAATCGTCGACGACGAGCACGCGGAGCTTGTTCGGGCTCATTCCGTCCTCCGCGGGATCGCGTCGAGGGCGGGGCGCTGGTAGACGATGTCCTCGGACAGCTGCGCGATCTCGAACGGATACGGGTCGGCGAGCAGCGACTCGGAGTGACCGAGGAGGAGGTAGCCCCCGGGGGAGAGGCGATTGAAGAAGCCGCTGACCACGCGCTGGCGAGCGGCCTCGCCCATGTGAATCAGGACGTTGCGGCAAAACACCACGTCGACCGACCCCGCGAACGCAGTGTCCGAGAGCAGGTTCGCGTGACGGAACTTGCAGATGGCCTTGAGCTCGGGCGACACGATGCGCGAGCCGTTCGGCTGCTTGACGAAGTAATGCGAGTAGAGCGGGTTGGTCACCCCGCGGAACGACGTGGCCGAGTACACGCCGCGCCGGGCAAAGGCGATGCAGCTGCGCGAGATGTCGGTCCCGAACACGTGCACTCGCCCCGGGGGCACGAGGCCCGACTCGAGGATGATCGCCGCGAGCGTGTACACCTCTTCGCCGGTGGCGCACCCCGCGCTCCACACGAGCAGGCGTTCACGCTTGGCCAGACGGGGCAGGATCTCGTACCGAAACGCTCGGAGCTGGTACTCCTGACGAAAGACGTACGTCTCGTTGACGGTGCACGTCTCGACCGCCTCCTCGAGCTCGGCGGCGTCGCCGTCGACGAGGCGGCGCAGGTACTGAGCGAAGCTCTGTGCGTTCGTCGCGACGAGGCGCTTTTGCAGCCGCCGCTCGATGGTGGGACGCGCGTCGGCACCGAACCAAAGCCCCGCGTAGACGTGGAGCAAGTCTCGGAGCCGCTCGAACTCTTCTTGTGTGAGCGTGAGCGCGGCTGGCCTGGGCATGCGGGGAGGAGCTTTCGGTTTCTAGCACGAAAGGCCGACTGGTAGGCTCGCCGGATGGTGCTCGCCAAAGGAGAATGGCCCATCGAGGCGCGGCCGCTCGGCCCGCTGGCCTTGGGAACGCTCGTCTGGCGGCGAGAAGGCGCGCTATCGGTGACGGCGACGGCGAAGTGCACCTTCTCGATGGTGCACGAGGGCTTCGCGATGCCCACGACGCCTCGCGAGATCGAACGCGAGGAGCGGCCCTGGATGGGCCGCACCGGTCGCAGTCTGGAGGCGTCTCCCGAGGCGCTGCCCGCGCTCGGCTTCACCGAGGTCGTCCTCCGCGGGCACGCGACGGCGCCGCAGCGCGAGCCCACGGCCGCGATCGCGGTGCGGCTCGTGCTCTGGCGCAAGTCGGCCGTTCTGGACAAGACGCTCCACGTGTTCGGCGAGCGCGAGACGGCAGAGGTCTACCCCCGCGAGTTCTCGACGATGCCGCTCGTATACGAGCGTGCGGCCGGCGGTCCCGGCACCGACAACCCCGTCGGCATGCTGCCCGAAGACGGCGCGCCGTTCATCGTCGATCCGCTCAAGCCCACGAGCCCCGCGGGCTTCGGGCCGCGCGCAGCGAGCTGGCCAGGGCGAGCGCCCGGGCCGCCCTCGAGCGGAGGCGCCGCTGGTCACGGTGGCGCCGCCGATGTTTGGGAGTGGGATCGTAGCGTGACACCGGGGCAGCTCGCTGCCGCGCCCGCCGATCAGCGTGTCTCGGGGCTGTTCGGGCGCGAATGGATCGTGCTCGACGGGCTGCATCCCGATCTCTCTCGCTTCGCGACGCGCTTGCCAGCACCGCGCGTGACGGCCTCGCTTTGCGACGACGCCGGGACGCGGACCGACATCGTCATGTTCATCGAGGGGCTCGTCATCGACACCGACGCGCTCGAGGTGTCGGTGCTGTTCCGCGGCACGGCGCCGATCCCCAACGCCGAGCTCGGGCGGTTCGCGGTGGAGGCCGACCTCGATCTCGACGACACGCGGGCGGAGCCGCCCCCGCCGTTGCGCGCGTCGGGAGAGAACGGTTCGCTCGGCGCGGGCATGCACCTGGGCGAGGACACCGGGCGCCTCGCTGCCCTGCGCGCGGCTACCGCGGCGCATGCGCCTGCGCCGGTCGCGCCGCCTGCGCCGGTCGCGCCTCCCGCGCCGGTCGCGCCTCCCGCGCCGGTCGCGTCTCCCGCGCCGGTCGCGCCGCCTGCGCCCGTCGCGCCTCCCGCGCCCGCGGCGCCGTCACCGCCTGCCGCGCCGCCTGCAGAGCCGCCGGCGGCGGTCACCCCGACGCCGCGTCCGGCGACCGAGGTCGCCGGGCCTCCACCCGACGCTTCGGCGAAGGATGAGCCGGCGATCCGCAGCACCGTTCGAGAGCGCGTCGCCAAAGGCGAGGCGCTGCGGGATCTCGCGCTCGCCGGCGCCGATCTCTCGAAGCTCGATCTGACGAATGCGTCATTGTCGGGCGCCAACCTGACGGGCACCAAGCTGGCAGGCTGCAACCTCAGGGGCGCCAAGCTCTCGACGGCCAAGCTGCAGGGCGCCGATCTGGAGGGCGCCGACCTGAGCGAGGCCGACCTGACGCAGGCCGATCTCAGCCGCGCCAACCTGACGAGCGCCATGCTCTCTGGCGCGCAGCTCAAGGACGCCGTCTTGGCTTCGGTCGTGGGCAAGGCAGCCAAGCTCGAGGCGGCGCAGCTCGGTAGAGCAGTGCTGTCGCAAGCGAAATGGGAGGGCGCGTCGTTCGCTCGAGCCGATCTGTCGGGGGCCGACCTCTCGGGCGCCGAGCTCGATGGCGCCCGCTTCGAGGACGCGACGCTCGCCGGCGCGCGCCTGGTCGACGCGCGAGGCAAGGCGACCATCTTCACGCGCGCGGTTCTATCGGACGCCAATCTCGCCGGCGTCGCGTTTCCTGATGCGAACCTGGACGAGGCGGACGCGCCCCGCACCGTCTGGGATCGCGGCGCGATCGACCGCGCCACCTTTCGCGGAGCGAACCTCGAGGCAGCCGGGTTCGCGCGGGTGCACCTCGACGACGCCGACTTCACCAAGGCGAGGCTTCAAAAGGCGAGCCTCATGGGGGTCACCGGGGAGCGGGTGAGGTTCGATGGCGCAACGATGGAGTCGGCCGACTTGCGTCAGACCAAGCTGCCGGAGGCGTCGTTCGAAGACGCGAAGCTCGGCCGGGTCAACGCGCTCAAAGCCGCGCTCGCGGGCGCCAAGATGGGGCGAGCCGATCTGACCGCCGCGTCGTTTCGCTCGGCCAAGCTCCGCGGCGCCGATCTGCGAGAGGCTTCGCTGAAAGACGCCGATCTTCGCGACGCAGACCTGGAGGGCGCCGACTTGCAGGGCGCCGCGCGCGAGGGGGCCAAGCTCTCGGGCGCCAACATGAAGGGTGCAAAGGGCGGAGAGGACTGAGGTGCCGGTTTCCAGCGTCATCCCGATCGCGACCTACGGCGGTGCGTCGGGGGCCGTCGTGCTCTGGCGGCAGCGCGGCAGCCTCCACATGACGGTGGTGCTGAAGGTCGGCGTCACGTTGGAGCACGATGGGCTCGCCGAGGTCGTCAGCGGCGCTGAGGTGCGGCGCGACGAGAGCGGCGGTTCGCCGAGCGATTGGGTCCCCGGCTTGGGTCGACCCGAGGTGCTCGTGCTCGGACACGCTTGCGCCCCGGCGGGCACGACCGTGACATCGGTCCCCGTGCGGCTCTTCGTCGGCGGTGACGCGCCGAGCGTCGACAAGACGATCCACGCGTACGGCGATCGGCGGGGCCTTCGAGGGCTGCCGCAGCCGTTCGCGCGGATCCCGCTCACCTGGGAGCGCGCTTCCGGAGGACCGGGGACAGACAACCCTGCAGGGAGGCGCCCCGACGACGCGACCGCTCCACCCAACCTCGTCGATCCGACCGACCCCTGGCGCGCGGCTGGCCTGGCTCCGCTGGCTGCCGATTCGCCGATTCGGAGGCGGCACCTTCGGTCGGGCCCGCCTGTGATCCGCGCCGGCGTCCTCGAGCTGCCCGACGATCTGTCTCTCTCGTATTTTCAAGCTGCTCCCCTCGACCAGCAGGTCGATCGATTGGACGGTGACGAATGGATCGTCATCGACGGCATGCACCCGTCGTACACGCGGTTCCAATGCCAGCTGCCGGGGCTCCGAGCGCGCGCGCGCTTGTCCGGGCGGGATTCGGCGGCGACCAGCGTTCCGATCCCGTTGCAGATCGATCGGTTGGTGATCGACATGGATCACCTCGCAGCGACCCTGACGTGGCGCGGGCATTGGACGCTCGACCGGCCGTTGCCCGACGGGCACCAGGTCGTCGCCGGTGTCGATCCCCAGGTCGACGCGCTGGCCGAGGAGTCGAGCCAGACCATGGTCGTCTCCGCCGAAGAGCTGGCCCGGCTGGGCGACGCTGCGCCGCTCCCGTGGCAGGGGCCGTCGGCGCGGCGCTCGAGCCCCGGCAAGGCGCTCGGTGGGCTGCCGTTCGGCGGGCCCGGTCGGCCGGCTCCGCCCCCGCCCGCGAACATCGATTGGGGAAATGACGAAACCGTCACGGTATCGACGTCGGAGCTGGGAGCGGCGCTGCCGTTCGCGCCCGCGCCACCCGGCTCTCCGG